>CAMAWS010000219.1 GCA_945861845.1 Candidatus Sulfopaludibacter sp. SbA3
GTGCTGGATTTGCGCCACGATCTTCTGGAAAAACCCCAGGAACTCCCAATTGCCGGGACGGAACCCTCCCAATGGGAAAACGTCCCAGAAGCTGCCGCCGCCAAACAGCACCAGCAACGCTGTGCCAAGGGCCCAACCCGGAATGGAATAGCCAAGGAAGACGATGAAGCTACTGAGGAAATCGAACTTCGATCCGTGATGGACTGCCTTGAGGACGCCCAACGGTACGCACACGAGGTAACTAAGGAGAAATCCTGTCAGGCCGATAAAGATCGAGATGGGAAACCGGCTTTTAATCACGTCCCAAACGGGATCCTGGTAGACATATGAAGTTCCGAGGTCCAGCCTCATCACGTTCCAAAGCCAGGTGAGGTAGCGGATGTGAACAGGCTTGTCGAATCCGTAGAACCGTCGTAGCTCTTCAAGGGCCTCAGGCGGTATCTCGGTTCCTAGACCGGCGGTACCGCCGGTAGCACCGCCCTCGGACATCGCCGCCATCTTGTATCGCATGATCTGCCGCTCAATCGGTCCACCGGGGACGAAATGCATGACGAGGAATACGATCAGCGTAATCCCGATGAACGTCGGAATAATGAGCAGCAGCCTGCGAAGGAAATATCCCGTCATTGTGTAACCGGGTTCTTCTCCTGTTCCTCGACCTTGGCGAAATCCAACCAGTACCGATCCTCACTCGATCCTTCTCCCAGTTGGATCGAAGAATCTCTCAAGGCTTCCTGTAGTTTCGGTGCCCTGTCCGGATCAATCCACCAAAGCGATGGGACATCGCGGAGATCACCCACACGCGTGAGAATGCCCTTTGGCTGGCCAAATTTGTTCCAATAGACAACGCGTTGATACGGCGCCGTCCACTCAAGGATCCACTGGTGATCGTTCGTGACAATACCGTCGAGTTCCAGGAGCAGCTTTACGCGTTCCTCTATATTGAACTCTTTGTTGTACAGCTCAATGATCTCGTCGGCTCGCTTGTTCTTGAACCCGGTAAGATTATTGGTGTTCTTCTCATCCGCCATCTTCGATGAAAGCTGAGCTTCAGGATCCGGAAACGTTGTGCCGGTATACCCAACAGAAACCAGGTCGAACGTACGTTCATCCAGCAACTTGATCATTGTCTCCCACGTGACGAGCCTCAGGTTTAACGTGACTCCAACCTTCCGCAGATCTTCCTGAAAGACCGTAAAGAAACGTTCCGAGACTTTATCGTAATAGAGAATCTCGATATTCAGGGGACGGCCGTTCTTCACCAGGCGGCCGGCGGAATCACGATCCTTCCAACCGGCATCCGCCAGAAGCTTCACAGCGGCCTGGGGGTCGTATTTGATTTTTTCATTGTTTGGATTTTCATAAACGCTTCCGGCATAAAAGGAATCCAGCGGGACGTACTCATTAAACATGAGCTTCTCAATCATCAACTCACGGTTAAATAAATGCCGCAGCGCCTTCCGAACACGAATGTCATTGTAAGGTTCGCGGCGGGTGTTGAAGGCGAGGCCTGCAACGCCATTGGGATTGTGGTTGAATATCTTCCGCTTCTGGTTCAGGCCGCGTTTAATGTTGTCGTAATTGAGTTCTTCAATCCACATCTGGGCGCGGTTCACATTGTAAGCATCGAGATCGCCCTTCTTGAACATCTCAAACTCAAGGTTCCGATCGCGAACGACGATCTGCTGTACTTCGTCAAAGTTGTTGGCGCCGACATTGCGTCGATATTTCGCAGCCCAATAGTCGTTCCGGCGGCGGACCTTGATGCTTTTACCCTTGTCAACGTCCTGCTGTGAAATCATGTACGCGCCGGTGCCCGGCAGCATTTTGTCGTTGTACTGCTTGATGTAGGCGTCCCCATTTATGCCCTTGAGCCCATGCGCCGGATAGATAAACAGAGCATTGGAAAAGTTGAGAAAATTTTGCCAGCTTTCCGTTTTAGCCTTCACGCTGACGATGTACTTGCTCTCGGCAACCGGCAGCTCGAATTTTGAGAACGTCACAAGCCGGCTGGGATCTTGCAGAGTAGTGTCGACTGTCAGTTTCCAACTGGCCACAACATCTTCGGCCGTTACGGGCTGACCATCAGACCAGCGGGCGTTCGGGTCGATGCGAAAACGAAACGTCTTCTTGTCCTCAGAAATCTGCCAGTGACTCGCCAGGCCCGGAATGTACTCATACGTGGTGGGATGAAGCCCCAACAGGGTTTCATAAACCATCGACTGAACCATTGCATTCCAGGCGGTTACGTTGGGGCCGTAGTACCGCAATGTCGTCGGAAAATCCAGGAGACCTTCGCGATAAACGCCACCTTTCACAGCGCGCGGATCGCCAATCAAGTCGTACTGCGTATTCGTCTCCCAGCCTTCTCCAGTAAAGCCCTTGCCCCCCTGGTCAACACTCACGGAGGAATCCGCGCCGGCATCCGCATCCGGAAAGACCGGATAGTCATCCTTGTTAGCAGAAACCGGGCCTGATGACGCCGTTGGAGCCGAGCTACCTGAATTCGTATCGGGTACCGGGCTGCTGCAGCCGGCTGTGAAAGCCAGGGCGAGCGTCACGGCCCAAAACACATTCGCGTGTCTCTTCATGGTCAGATCCTCCAGTATGAAAGCGGGGAAACCCGTAGATATTACCAGTAGATCTTTGACAGTTAGAAGGGCCAAAAGCGAGATACGCCTTTGAGCCTCTGTCGTTTTTATCGTTTGCGGCCTGCCTTGGGGATTACACTTTTTGACGATGAGTTCGAGATCAACCAGCGTTTTCCCCGAGATTGAGGACGATACCAGCGATCAGCTTCAACCTCTCTACCACGTCATTCTTCTTAATGACGAAGATCACACCTACGACTATGTGATCGAGATGCTGGAGAAAATCTTCGGCTTTACGGAGTCTACGGCCCTGTCACACGCGGTGGAAGTGGATACAAAAGGCACCACTATCCTTCTTACCTGTGAACTGGAGAAGGCCGAGCAAAGGCGTGACCACATCCACAGCTACGGCGCCGACTGGCGCCTGCCCCGCTCCATGGGATCGATGTCGGCCATCGTTGAACCGGCAATCGGATAGTTTCCATCATCCCCGGATCCATTGTCCGCAACCGCGGACCAATCAAGAGTTGCTCTTCCGATCCGATTGGACGCCCAACGGCAGGGCGCGAACGCGTACCGAGCCATGAGTCACAGTCATGGCAACTCCGGATTTCAAATCGGTCTCGAACTGGCTGACAATTGCGGCTGTACTACGGGGCAGGCCTTGATCCAACAGAATCTTAGTCACGTGGAGGGTTGTGTCAGGCTACGTCGATTACGCTGACCTGATCGTCGAGGTTTGCTGCGGAGAAGGCCAGAGCTTGTTTCAAGTCTTCCTCTTCCAGATCGGGATATTCCCGAAAGAACTCGGCTCGATCCGGATAAGTAGCCAGCGCAAGCAACACACGGCGAACGGTGAGCCGCATACCTCGAATACACGGCTGCCCGTTCATTTGATTCGGATCTAACGTGGCATCGTTTGAGATTCTCTACCAGCCTTCTGCAGTGAAGGAAGTCTCGCTCTTGCCACGATCGACGATCGCGCGGGTTCTATCCGCAATAGCCGGTTTGGCGGAGAATCCTTAGTTTAGTAGTTGCAGAGCAGCGCCCGCGTGCGAACGCGTGCGAGGATTGGAACATTGGATTGTGTCGCGTTGGCAGCCGGAACTTACCTAATACAGAGGTACGGCAGGCGAAGCATGTTTAGTCGTGCAGGCAGTGCAGGGCGCCGATTTTATGAGACTTCCACGCAGTCACAAACGGTGAGGGGTGCTGGAACCGCATCGCCATCCTCGCGCATGCCTTCCAAGTGGACATGGATAGCCTTCCTTATCCGCTCCTTCGCTTCTTCCACGGTCGCGCCGGTGGCGATACAACCTGGTAGGTCGGGGACGTAGGCCGAACAATTGTTCTGGCCCGTTTCAATCACGATCCCGTATTTCATGGGATTCATCTTAGGCCTCCCTGTTTGAGAACGCTACTGAGTGTTTTGGGATGAACATCGTCATTGAAAAATCACGTGGTTGTATCGTTCATCGCTATAGTTCGCGGCGAAAAGCGACTTATTTGTCCGAGTTTTCAGCGACTATCCGCCACGAACCAATGGGAAATTCGAAGCTCCAGGTTTCGTGCTATCGCGCTCACGCTTCGCGCCAGCGCTTGATTCCCGCAATATCCAGGTCCCAGATATCGAGAACCCTTCCAACTGTATGATCCACGATGTCGTTCACTGATGCGGGGCGGGTGTAAAAGGCGGGAACAGGAGGCATGATGATCGCGCCGATCTTCGAAGCGTCGAGCATTAACTGGCAGTGGCCGGCGTGCAGCGGGGTTTCGCGAAACAGGAGGACCAGCTTGCGGCGTTCCTTCAACGTCACGTCGGCAGCGCGTGTGAGCAGGTTGTCGTTGGCCGACCGCGCCACCGATGACAGCGTCTTCACCGAACAGGGCGCCACGATCATGCCGCCGGTCTTGCACGAGCCGCTCGATATGGACGCGGCCAAATCCTTCACGCTGTGTACATGGGTGGCAAGCTTCTCGACGGCAGCGATGGAATAGTCGGTCTCCATCGTGATTGTCGCCCGGCCCATCTCCGTAATGATGAGATGCGTCTCGATCCCCTCCTGTGCCTTCAATACCTCCAGAAGCCGGATGCCATAGATGGCTCCCGTCGCTCCGGAGATCCCGATGATGAGTCTTAAGTTTTGCATTGAGCGCAGGAACACAGCTCCCGGAGGTACTCAAAACCGTAGATCCCTGTTCGATGGCTATCGCTCCATTCGAAATTCAGGGCGTAGTGTCCGACGAGGTCGATCTTGCGGAACTCGAGGTCATCGGGAATGTGAATCGGCAGGATGATACGCATGCCGGTCATTTCGTCCTTGCACGACGCGCACGGGCACATGCCTCGAAGCATCGGCGCAAAAAGCCGCGTCTCATGCCCGTCACCCCACTGAATCATCAGCTCTCCGGGGCTCATTTTCTTGATTTTCGTAGGCGTGGTGGCCTGTGCCGATAGCGGCTCCGACATCTGTTTTACCTCTGTACCGCTATTCCACTTCGAGAACCGGCGCGGCGTAACTTCGAATACTGATCTGGGCGGCCATCCTCTCCGTAATATCGCGGAGCATGCGGGAACTTGGCGCGTCGGGCAGCGCCAGGACGATCGGAGCGCCCATGTCCGACTGCGTCCTGATGGCCAGGTCCAGCGGAACTTCTCCCAGGAACGGAAGCTCCAGCTGCTCAGCTGCGCGGCGGCCGCCACCCTGGCCGAAAATGTAGTCCTTCGAGTCGCAGTGCGGGCAGATGTAATAACTCATGTTCTCGACGATGCCGAGAATCGGCACCTTCGTCTGCTGGAACATGCGCAGCGTCTTCATGGAAATTCTTAATCCAACATCCTGCGGCGTCGTGATGATCACGGCGCCCGTAAGCGGCACGGCCTGCGCAAGCGTGAGGTGCACATCGCCAGTACCGGGCGGCAGATCGACCAAGAGGTAGTCCAGTTCGCCCCAATCGACATCGAACAGGCATTGCTGGAGAGCCTTGTGGGCCATCGGTCCGCGCCAGATAAGCGGCTGCTCGGACTTCACTAGCAAACCCATGGACATGAATTTCAAACCGGACGATTCCTGCGGAATCATCCGGTTTCCAACAGACTTGGGAGCCGTCTCAATACCCAGCATTATCGGCGTTGTCGGACCGTATATATCCCCATCGAGAAGACCGACTCGCGCACCCGCCTGCGCCAGGGCCACTGCCATGTTCACGGCGACCGTCGATTTGCCAACGCCGCCCTTTCCGCTGCCGACGGCGACGATGTTGCGCACACCTTTGAGCGCCGTTTTATCGAGCTGTGGCGTCTGCCTCACCTCTGCGGTCAACTTAAGGTCCACGCGCTGAACCCCCGGCAGAGCTTTTACCAGCGCAACTGCTTCGTCGCGCATCTGGTCCTTCACCGGGCAAGCTGGTGTCGTGAGATTCAGATCGAAGCTGACAACGCCATCCTCGATCTTCAGATTTCGAATGAAGCCGAGCGAAACGATGTCCTTGCGGAGATCCGGGTCCTGCACCCGCTTCAATACATCCAATACCTGCGTCTCGGTAACCGAA
>CAMAWS010000220.1 GCA_945861845.1 Candidatus Sulfopaludibacter sp. SbA3
ACTTGTAGTCGTGCGCATCCGTTCCCTTCACGAAAATCAGGCGCCGGGCGGCCGTCATCAGATTGCGAATCGTGCCTCCGTTGGCGAGGTAATGGAGGACTTTCCCTGCCGCGCTGACATGGTCCTTGCTCACGTCCGCGAAGATCTCATCGAGTGCGCTCGATGAGTCCTTCGTGGCGATGGGTTTCAGGTCCTCAACCCGGAGGTCCTCGATCTTGCCCCTCTGCGCGGCGCGAAACATGGGAACGAAGGCGCAGGTCTGCAGGAGCATGAGCTTTCGGGTGGTCTCGTCGCCGCTGGCCTGGAACGCGTAACGCAGGGCGTTAGTGGAAGTAACGGTGTGCAGCGTGGGAACAGAGGGCTGACGAATCATCAATTCACCGGCCGCCGTAAACAACCCATCCCAGATCGACTGCGTCGAGACGCCACGGCCAATCAACTCGACTGCCTTGTCGCAGGCCTCGTTGTTGGTGCCCTGGCGAAGAACCGCGAGCATTTCGCGGGTAGCGGCGTCATCCAATTTTCCACTCATCCAGGAAGGCCCGATATTGGCGGCGAGTTGCTGGTTGCGGCGCCACGGACGATCATTAACATCATCACTGAGCGCGGGCGTTGTCCCTTTCAAATCGTGGTTCAACAGGGCGAACGCCAGCGAGCGCAGGACGGGCTCCGCATGTTGCCAGCCAATGAATTCAAGGGCGCGCCAGCTGTTCGCCACGAAGATCGCCTTGTGGCCGAGTGAGCGATAGTCACGCGCTCCAAAGCGGAAGAACAGCTCGTAGATCTCGTTAGCACTTGCGGATCTCGCCAGCCCTGCCACAGCGCCGTCTGCCTTCTTTTCGTCCCAGTTGTCCATGGCATCGATGAATGCCTTTTTCGCATTGTGCGGAGCGGGGACGGTACTCTCATCCACGGGCGCCATCCGCCAGGCCGTGCTGGCCATCTCTTCCGCCTGGGATTCTTTGAATTCATTGAGCGCCCAGAAAATGGGCAACCATCGATCGCTATCGGGTGAAGCGATGCTTGCCGCATGCGCGGCCTGCACCACCAGGACAGCATGGAATTTGAATCCGACGGTCGGACGAGGCGGCACGTTACGGATACCTGCAAGAAAGAGCGCCGATACCACTTCCTGATAGGTTGTGCCTTGGCGAATCTGCTGGGCCACTTTCTCCAGGAGATCCGATTGCGGGGTGTCCTCGATCAGCCGGACAAGCGGCTCTATCCCTGCATCAAGCCGCACCAGCTTTGGGTTCACGGTCACGTCCTGGGCGGAAACGGGCGGTAACTTCCCCAGAAATTCAAAACCTCCAAAGCCCAAACCAGCGCCTCCCATACCGGCCAAACCGGCATACTTCAAGAATTCCCGACGTGTGGCGTTCTCGCCCATGTTTTCCCCCAAAAAATTGTGTCCGGTCAGTATGGGAACGGACCGGACCTTTTGCAAGTATTCGCAGCGGCGTGTTTCATCCTAAAAAAAGCAGTTGAACCGCCAAGACGCCAAGTTCGCCAAGCAACACGAAGGGCATCTTGGGTTTTTGGCGCTCACAGATAAGGTGATGTCGATAAATTCACAATAACCCTGGTGCGGCTTGGCGTTCTTGGCGTCTTGGCGGTTCAACTGCCGTTTTTAAGTTCATGAATCAGGACGACGGGAAAGAAGGCGGATGAACCCCGGCCATTACTTCCATCACACGGACCACCTGGCAGCTGTAGCCGAACTCGTTGTCGTACCAGACGTAGAGCACTACGTGTTTATCGTTTGAGATAGTGGCCAGGGCATCCACGATGCCCGCGCGGCGCGATCCGACGAAGTCCGTCGAGACAACCTCGGGCGAATCGATGTAGTCGATCTGTTTGTGCAGGGCCGAATACAGCGACATCGTGCGCAGGTAGGAGTTGATTTCTTCCTTGGTTGTTGACTTTTCCAGGGTCAGGTTCAGGATCGCGATCGAAACATCGGGGGTTGGCACCCGGATGGAGCTGCCGGTCAGTTTGCCGGCGAGTTCCGGCAGGGCCTTGACAACGGCTTTTGCGGCGCCCGTTTCGGTGAGCACCATGTTCAGGGCTGCAGACCGTCCGCGGCGGTTCCCCTTGTGAAAGTTGTCCGTAAGGTTCTGGTCATTGGTGAAGGAGTGCACAGTTTCCACGTGCCCATGAACGATACCGAACTTGTCATTGACCACTTTGAGTACCGGCGCGATGGCGTTGGTGGTGCAGGACGCGGCGGTGACGATCCTGTCTGAATGGGTGATGGTGTCGTGGTTAAGTCCATGCACGATGTTCTTCAGGTCGCCTTTGCCCGGAGCCGTCAGTAACACCCGGGAGACCCCTTTGCTCTGCAGGTGCTGGCTCAGGCCATCCTTGTCGCGCCAGCGTCCTGTATTGTCGACTACAAGAGCATCTTTTATGCCATAGGCCGTGTAGTCGATTGTTCCAGGGTTATCCGAGTAAATGACCTGGATAAGCGTCCCGTTCGCCAGCATGGTGTTGTTTTCGGCATCCACGGTAATGGTGCCCTCGAAGGGGCCATGCACCGAGTCGCGCCGGAGAAGGCTGGCGCGTTTCACCAGGTCCTGGTCGGATCCGCGGCGGACCACGATGGCGCGCAGACGAAACCCATGGCCGCCCCCGGAGTGCTCAATCATGATCCGGGCCAGCAGCCGGCCGATGCGGCCGAAGCCGTACAGGACGACGTCGGTGCTGGTCCGCTCGTCTATTCCCTGGCGGTTGACGACCGGGGCAAGTTCACTCAACAGGAATTCTTCCAGCGGCTGTCCCTTGCCGGATTGTTTATAGCGAAGGCTCAGGCGCGCCAGGTCGATCGAGGAGGCGCCGAGCCTCAGCTTCGTCATCGCCCGCAGCAACGGAAGAGTCTCCTCAAGCGGCAATTCGACATCGTCAATCTGCCGTGCAAAACGGTGCGCCTTGAGCAGGCTCACCACGGACTGGTTGATCAGGCTGCGTCCATACACCGACGTCACGACATTGTTTTCACGGTAGAGCCGGCCAATCAGCGGAATCATTTCTTCCGCGAGAGCCTCCCGCTTGATCCACATTTCCAGGGCTGCTTCAGCCTTCTGATTCATAGAGTTTTCTTTCCCTCCCAACCAAAGGTAATAACACAACTTGGCTCAACACTGTCGGGCCGGCAGGTTTCGTTCTACCTGTAGGCGCAGGGCTTCAGCCCCGTGCCATGCTCCAAGAAAAACTTTTCCTTTTGAACTTTGCACGGGGCTGAAGCCCCGCGCCCACAGGTAGAACGAAAAGCGCAGATTAAACCAAGTATGTTATTGCCTATTCTTACTTCTTCCCTGTTTCGCCCTGCTGCAGAGCTCTGGAGCCGCTAAGGGAATCCTCCATCATTCTGTAGTTACCCTCGTGGCACGCGTATTCGTAGAGATCTTCCGGGTTTTGATAGCTGGGATCATCCGCCCTCCAGGGCAGTGAGAATGTCCAGGGCCGGGTCCATGTGGCCGGATCGTTGATGGTGATTTCGTAATTGATCGTGGCGGCGTCGATGCGCGTGAATCGTTCAACGATATGCATCGTGCCCTGCGGGGCTCCCTCGAACTCCTGCTTTTTAGTGAAATTGCTCCAGTCAACAACCAGCGTATTGCCCTCCCAGCGGCCACGCGAATCTCCATTCCACTGTTGTATAGCCGGGTCGAGATGCGGACGTCCATCCAGGGGGATCACGCGAACATCGTGCATGCTCTCGTAATGAATCACCACCTGTCCGGGCGTCTGCAGAACCTGAATCCCGTGGTTATACGATTGCCCTATTCGTGGCATGGGCCGCGAAAGGCAGCGCGTAAACGCAGGATGGTCCTGCCATGTCTTGTAAAGGGTGTGCACGAACGGCGGGACGCCGACCCGCCTCGCAGCGGCTTCAGCCACCAGAGCCTGGCGTGTTTTCTGCCCCTGCGGCGTCAGCTGGGGCTTGCGCCCGTCTTCCGGTTCTACTATCAAAGAGGTGCGGCCAGTAAGTTTTCCCTTCTCATTCGACGTCCAGAAGTTGTTATAGGTCCCAGGATCGCCCGGCGTTGGAAGCTCCCCTTCGACATTGCGCTGTTCACTTACCTGATCTTCGAGCTGGGCAAGTTCAGCCTCCGTGTAGCTGCCCTTGCCAGTCAGCGCGTTCGGGCGTTCCAGCGGTGTCAGTGTAGAGAAGGTGTACACGCCCTGAAAATCGGGATCACCCCACGCGGTGCGCGACGGCGTCCAATTCCTGGCGACCGGTCTTTGGCCGGCAAGCGTCACGTTCGCGAACAACAGCAACACGCCAATAGCCATCGGGGCCGCCGGCATTCGTGTCGAAGAAAAGAAACGATGGCTCATGTCGAACCTCCTGATGTTCCCGAAGCAGAATTTCCTGGAGAATGTTCCTGAGACTCTAAGTCCGCACCAATTCGTTGTCAACCGGCAGCACGAGGACAAAAGTGGCGCCAGTGGCTGCGCTCTTGAACGACAGGCTTCCGCGATGCTCTTCCGCAATGCGCCGGGAGACCGACAGTCCAAAGCCGGTGCCTGAACCCCTTGGCTTGGTTGTGAAGAACGGTTCAAATACCCGCGACTGATTGCTTTCTGGAATTCCCGGTCCGTCGTCTGTGACCTGGATCCGTATCGCTTTCTTCCTGGCATCGCGTGAAGAGCGAACGCGGACGGTGCCTCCTCGGCGTTCTGCGACAGCTTCCAGGGCATTCTTCAACAGGTTCAGCAGTACCTGCTGAATTCCGCCGGGATCGACCTTGATGGCAGGCAGGTTCTGAAGATCGAGTTCGACGGTCACCCCATTCTTGCGGAACTCGTATGACAGCAGGTCCACGGTCTGCCGTATTATCGCGTTGACGTCCGTGCTTGTTTGTTCCTGGCCTGTCCCTCGCGCGAAATTCAGGAAGTTTCGGGCAATTTTGACCGCTCTATCAATGGATACTTCGATCTTGTTTATCCGGCTGACGATGGAAGCCGGCACCTTCGTTTCGTCGCGCAAAAGGGTGCATTGGCCCAGAGCGACCGCCAGGGGATTCCTCATTTCATGGATCACCCCGCCTATCAATTCGCCCATTGCCGACAACTTCTCCTGGTGCGCCAGGCGATCGCGAACGAGGCTCAGTTCCTCCTGGAGTTTCCTGTTGTCGAGCAACTCACGATGAATCCAAGCGTTGTGCACCGCCAAACCAAGGTATGTGCACATGCTGGTCAGGAATTCCTTATCCCTGTCATTCAAAGGCCGCTTTCTATTAAGCAACTGCAGGACGCCTGCTACGACTCCATCGCGATTAAACACCGGTATCGAGAAAACGTCCCTTGTGACGTAACCGAGGTGATCGTCAAAAGTGTGCTCGAAACGTGAATCTTTGTATGCGTCCGTTACGTCGAGAGCCTGACCAGTGGAAGCCACGGTTCCAGCCAGGCCATGGCCAACGGGCAGGTCGATCTCGAATTCGCCGACTCCCTGGGCGATGAACGACCGAAGGAGCATCTGGCGGCGGTCGACGACGAAGAGCGTGCAACGATCCACGGGCACTTCGTCGCGCACGAGACGGAGGACGATCTCGGTCAGTTCAGCCAGCTCCAGGGTTGAGTTGAGTAGACGGCTCGCATCGAGAAGGCGCTCCAGCCTTCTCACGCGGTCACTCTCTTCCCGTTGGGATGACTTTGTCGCCACTCGCCCTTCCCGGAACAGCCGGCATTCGCGGCATCAAATGATGTTGATTCGAAGGTGGACACGGAGCTTCGGCCCACCACATCCTGCGGTGCGGGACAAAGCTTACAAAGAGGACACAGTTCTAGTGATACAAAAAAGCACCGCCGACGGGTTCTTTAGCCCAGGGCTTTGGAGGAGAAGAGAACATTCACGTAAGAATTATGCTTGACGCCAGCAGGACACCATCATTTCATTGTCCTGCTTTCGCTAAAGTTTCTAATCATGCAGCCGATAAGAAGCATAGGCCACGACCTTGGACCAACGTTATGAAGGTTCTTAACCCTTTGACGCTTGGGCTGATTTATGGTCCACTGACTCACTTGAATCAGAAAGGAATTCTGAATGTTACGCTCAAGAAGACCAACTAGTGTAGTGTCCCCGATATAGCTATACATATTATCCAGGGCCATG
>CAMAWS010000221.1 GCA_945861845.1 Candidatus Sulfopaludibacter sp. SbA3
GTGTATGAAATTCGCCCCGAATCCAATCTGGTGCGTGCCCCGTATCAAACTGAGATCCTCGGAAAACTGAGCAACAGTAGAGTTCGTCACACCCGGTGTGTGCTGCGCCGCGCCACCCGGCCCGGACTGAAACGCCCCCGTCACAACCAGGATCACGATTTTCGGATAATTCTGCGGGTACCAGACGTTTTTCACACCAAGGTCTTGAAACGAAAAGAGCTCGTTATTAATGTTCTTGTCGTTAATCAAGCGCAGAGCTGTCCCACGGAAAGAACTCACCATGTTGGGACTGATCGAGTAGGTGTCTCCAAAAACCAGCGAGTAGGCCCGCCGCTTGTAGTCCCCCTGGCCGAGTGAGAACCAGGTCTTGCCATCGTAGTCGCTCGGGTTATCCAGCCGGGCGTGCTCATAACGGCCGAACAGGGAGTGTTTGTCGCTCTGCTGGTAATCCACGCGTCCAATGGTCATGTGGTCGTCAGAGTTGTTTCTCCGGGCAAAAAGGACTTTGCCGCATGGATCGGAAGTTGCCGGATTGCGCTTCACCAGGTTCAGCGCTGGCGTCGAGAACAATGCCGGATCGATACGATTGTTCACGAACGGCGCACGCAAGCTGACCTGCCGGCCCTGGTTGCATGCCGGCGATGCGACTGTTGTCCAGTCACCGGCAAGCATCTTGGCCGTTGGAATGAATGCAGTTAGTTCGGCCGAAGTAGAGCGCTGAAGCGTCGTCTGGTGGCCCGCGAAGAAGAACAATTTATTCCTGACGATCGGACCACCAATGACGCCGCCGAACTGGTTGCGCTTCAGTCCGTCTCTCTCCGCTGCGAAGGCGTTTCGAGCATTAAAAACTTTATTGCGGACGAATTCGAACAGGCTGCCGTGAAATTCGTTAGTTCCCGATTTAGTTACCGCATTAACGGCACCGCCCGAATGCTGGCCGTATTGGGCCGGTACGGCGCTGGTTTCCACCTTGAACTCCTGGAGCGCGTCCGGGAACGGAAGCGGCAGGTTGAGATTGCCGTACGGATCATTGTGGGTGCCTCCGTCCAACTGGTATACCAGGCCGTTGTTCAGTCCCCCGCTGACCGCAATCACATCAGTCGGCCAGGTTCGATTCGTGCCCTGCAGGCCTCCACCGACGGCTGCTCCTGAGAGAATGATCAATTCCGTCACCTGGCGCCCGTTGAGCGGCAACTCCAGCACGCGTACGTTATCAATGATCTGGCCAACGCCGGTGGAACGGGTTTCCACGAGCGCCGCGTCCGCCTGCACCTCGATAGTCTCAGAAACCTGGCCGATCTCCAGCGCGACATTAATCACCGGATTTCCGCCAACCTGAAGGACGATTCCGGTTTGGGCAAAAGTGCGAAACCCCGGAAGACTCGCCTCCAGCCGGTAGGGACCAACAGGCAGACTCGGCAGAACGTACGAGCCGGTTTCATTGGTGACGGCCGAACGAGCAAGGCCGGTGTCGGTTTGCGTCGCTGTGACTTCCACTCCGGGCAGTATCGCGCCGCTCTGGTCGGTGACCGCGCCATTGATCTGTGCAGTTGACTGAGCCCAGGTCACACCCTGGAGCAGAAACAAACATGCCAGGAGCACGCATATCCAAGCGAAATGCTTCATTTCGGTTTTCTCCATGATTATTGCTGGTTCGTACGCTTATTAAATGTTCAGGCTCGCCAAGAAATTGCGCAGTTAATAAAAAGCTCGGGGGTCTGTCAAGTCGGGCAGTTCAGGAGGTAACAAAAATTCAGCCGCGGACCGCGACGGCAGTCCGCGGCTGAAAATCTTACGAGGTTGAGATCCGTTCGTGATGCGATCCGTCACCTGAACTCAACTCGTCGTCAATATCCAGTTCGGCGCCATCTTCGCCGAGGGCCGGCTCCGGCTCCTCGGAAACTAATTCGACATTGCGATAGAACTCGAGGCCCGTGCCAGCCGGTATGAGCCGGCCCATAATGACGTTTTCCTTGAGACCTCTCAGGTAGTCTATCTTTCCGCTGATCGACGCTTCCGTCAGAACACGGGTAGTCTCCTGAAACGACGCTGCTGAAATAAAGGATTCAGTTGAAAGCGACGCCTTGGTGATACCAAGCAGCAACGGCCTGCCTGATGCCGGCTTGCCGCTCGATGTCTTCGCCCGCTCGTTTTCTTCCTGGAACCGGAACTTATCGACCTGCTCGTCAACGAGGAATCCGGTATCGCCAACATCCTCGACCTTGATCCACCTCATCATCTGTCGAACGATGACTTCGATGTGCTTGTCGTTGATGTTCACGCCCTGAAGCCGGTACACTTCCTGGATTTCGTTCACCAGGTAAGCCTGCAGTTCCTTTTCTCCGAGTACGGCCAGAATGTCATGCGGATTCCGGGGACCGTCCATCAACGGCTCGCCGGCCTTCACGTGCTCACCTTCCTGAACGTTCACATGAACGCCACGAGGCAGGGCGTACTCGCGCTCGATTCCGTTCTCGTTAATGACCAGGATCTTGCGCTGGCCCTTCGCAATGTCGCCGTACTTGACGATACCGTCGATCTCGGTAATGACTGCCGTTTCACGAGGCTTGCGGGCCTCGAACAACTCCACTACGCGAGGCAGACCACCGGTAATATCCTTGGTCTTCGTGGTTTCGCGAGGGATTTTTGCGAGCACATCGCCCTGATGCACCTCGTCGCCGTCTGCAACCATCAAGTGAGCGCGCGAAGGAATCAGGTACTTGCGAAGAACCTTGTGCTTGTCATCTCGAATCTGAATCGTCGGCTGCCGTTTCTCATCCGGCGAGTCGGCAACGACCCACCGGGACAGACCCGTTACTTCGTCGAGTTCCTCGTGCATGGTCACGCCTTCGACAAGGTCCTTGAACTGAATTGTTCCGGTGACCTCGGTCAAAATCGCGAACGTGTAGGGGTCCCACTCGACAAGCGTCGCGCCGATCTTGACCTGCTGGCCCTCGTCGACCTTGAGTTTCGCGCCGTACACAATCGTGTAGCGCTCCTTTTCGCGGCCCTTCTCATCCATGATTGCCAGAACACCGTTACGATTCATGGCGACCAGGAAACCTTCCTGGTTCCGCACCGTCTGGAGATTGTGGAACTTCGCAGCCCCGGCATTCTTGGCTTCAAGGCTTGTCTGCTCCGCGACCCGGCTCGCCGTTCCACCGATATGGAATGTCCGCATCGTGAGCTGCGTTCCAGGCTCCCCAATCGACTGTGCCGCGATCACACCTACCGCTTCGCCGATCTCGACAAGCTTTCCGCTCGCCAGGTTTCGGCCATAGCACCGAACGCACACGCCGCGCCGGGATTCGCAGGTCAATACCGAGCGAATTTTGACGCGCTCGATACCTGCGGCCTGAATTGAACTCGCGAGGTCTTCAGTGATTTCTCCACTGATGTCGACAATGACGCGACCCTCGTAGTCTTTGATCTTTTCGAGCGATACTCGCCCGATAATACGATCTCGCAACGGCTCGATGATTTCGCCTGATTCCACAATCGATCCGACGAAGATTCCATCGACAGTACCGCAATCGTTTTCACTGATAATGACGTCCTGGGCCACATCGACCAGGCGTCGCGTAAGGTAACCGGAGTCGGCCGTCTTCAATGCAGTGTCGGCCAGACCCTTGCGCGCACCGTGGGTAGAAATGAAATACTGCAGCACGTTGAGACCTTCACGGAAATTCGCAGTGATCGGCGTTTCAATGATCTCGCCCGATGGTTTCGCCATCAAGCCGCGCATACCGGCCAACTGCCGAATCTGCTGCTTTGAACCGCGGGCGCCCGAATCCGCCATCAGGAGAATGGGGTTAAAGCCGTGACTGGCCTTTTCCGCGCGTTCCATTTCGGTGAACATCATGTCGGAAATTTTTTCGGTCACGTCCGACCAGATTGCGATGACTTTGTTGTAGCGCTCGCCATTGGTGATCGCTCCGTCACGGTACTGTTGATCGACTTTCACGACCTCGTTCTGCGCATTCTCAACGAACTCACGCTTGCCAGGCGGCACGATAAGGTCATCAATACTGATCGTGATGCCTGCACGCGTCGCATAGTAGAAGCCCAGTTCCTTGATATGGTCGAGCATCGTCACCGTCATTTCAGGCCCATATCGCAAGTACGTGTAGCTGACCAACTGCCCCAGGCCCTTCTTCTTGAGCAAACCGTTGATGAACGGCATCCCTTTTGGCAGGTTGTCGAATAGAATCACGCGACCCACCGTGGTGTTCAGCATGTGACTCTTCACATCAATAGCCTCGGCATGAGCGATGGCCTGCTCATCGTAGGCGGTCGTCATTTCGATGATCTGCCCGGTAAAACGGAGGCGGATTTGCGTCTGTGTTTCCACTTCACCGGCATCCCATGCCATCAAGACCTCGTCGATCGAGCCGAACGTCCGGCCTTCTCCACGGGTGCCGACCTTCGCACGAGTCAGATAGTAAACGCCGAGCACCATGTCCTGCGTCGGAACCGCGACTGGCTGACCGCTTGCCGGCGACAGCAGGTTCTGAGTCGAAAGCATCAGCACAGACGCTTCAATCTGCGCCTCGGGTGACAGCGGAATGTGAACGGCCATCTGGTCGCCGTCAAAATCCGCGTTGAACGCGGTACAGACCAGCGGGTGAATCTTGATGGCCTTACCTTCCACGAGAACCGGTTCGAAAGCCTGTATGCCCAGTCGATGCAGCGTTGGAGCGCGGTTCAGAAGTACTGGATGGTCCTTGATGACCTCCTCCAGAATGTCCCACACCACCGAGTCCTGTCTCTCGACCATTTCTTTTGCAGCCTTCACTGTCGTGCAATGGCCGCCTTGCTCAAGCCGGTTGTAGATAAATGGCTTGAACAGCTCGAGTGCCATTTTCTTCGGCAGGCCGCACTGATGCAGATGCAACTCGGGCCCGACTACGATGACGGAACGCCCGGAATAGTCCACGCGTTTCCCGAGAAGGTTCTGACGGAATCGCCCCTGTTTTCCCTTAAGCGTATCCGACAGCGACTTCAGTGGGCGGTTGTTTGCGCCACGCAGAATGCGGCCGCGCCGGCCGTTGTCGAACAACGCGTCGACAGCTTCCTGCAGCATGCGTTTCTCGTTTCGAACAATCACATCGGGAGCGTGCAACTCGATGAGCTTCTTCAAACGGTTATTGCGATTGATGACGCGGCGATACAGGTCGTTCAGGTCCGAAGTTGCAAACCTGCCTCCGTCAAGCGGAACCAATGGTCGAAGCTCGGGCGGAATGACGGGAATAACGTCGAGAATCATCCATTCAGGCTTATTCCCGGATTTCACAAACGCTTCCACAACCTTCAAGCGCTTCGCGAACTTGATTTTTTTCTGCTGTGAATTCTCGCTCTTCATCTTGACGCGGAGATCTACGGAGAGATACTCGATGTCCACGCGCTTGAGAAGTTCCTTGATAGCTTCTGCGCCCATCATCGCGACGAATTTTCCGGGATATTCCTGCTGGAGCTGGCGAAATTTTTCTTCCGTTAAGAGTTCTCTGTCCTTCAGAGGGGCATCGCCTGGATCGATGGTGACGTACGCTTCGAAGTAGAGCACGCGCTCCAACTCGCGCAGCGACATATCGAGCAAGTGCCCGATTCGGCTCGGCAACCCTTTAAAGAACCAGACATGCGAGCATGGGCTCGCCAGTTCTATATGGCCGAGCCGTTCGCGACGGACCTTCGACAGCGTGACTTCAACGCCGCACTTGTCGCAGATCACTCCGCGGTGCTTCATCCGCTTGTATTTTCCGCACAAGCATTCCCAGTCCGTGACGGGACCGAAAATGCGGGCGCAGAACAGGCCATCCTTTTCCGGCTTGAAGGTCCGATAGTTGATCGTTTCGGGTTTTGTTACTTCGCCGTGAGACCACGAACGAATCTTTTCCGGAGAAGCCAGGCTGATCCGGATGCTGTCAAAATCGGCGATAGAGCCGGCGCGGTCGTAGGGATTCGATCTAATCAAAGTAATACCCTCCTCGAAGGGAGAAGAAGTCGAAACTATGCACTCGGTTTCCTTTTCATTAATTCAACATCCAGGCAGAGGCTCTGGAGTTCGCGAATCAAAACGTTGAAGGATTCGGGAACGCCCGGCTCCATCGCCGCCT
>CAMAWS010000222.1 GCA_945861845.1 Candidatus Sulfopaludibacter sp. SbA3
TTGAATTGGGGAAATGGTCCCTTGCCAAGCAAAAGCCTCCGCGAGCGGGCTACGCCCGCCGTTGAGTCAACACCACAGGCTATACCCAAGCTATGCCCACTACACGTCGCTCGGTCCCGCCGCAACCCACTACAAACAGCGAGGAAGCATCCAATTGTTGCGGCCCACCGCTATGCCTCGGATGGCCCGCTCCGTGGCGTTGTTGTCGATCTCCAACCCCCCGTTTTCGCAGTAGCGGGTCAGCGCCGTCCAGTTCTTCAGCGTGTAGCGCGCCGCCTTGCCCGCCGGACTCTTCGGCAACACCTCCGCCTGAATCTCCACTAAGTAGGCATGCAATTTGTCCAGAATCGGGCGCGACTGGAGTTGCCGCAGCCGAAGCCGGTCTTCGGCGCGCAACGGCCGCGCCGCCTTCTCCACCTGGTACAACTGGGCAATGAACAACAACGCCGGTCCCATGCGCGCCTGGTCCGACTCCAACGCCTTGTGAAAGTATCTCCGGCGTGCGACCAGCACCCGACCTCGACTAATCCTCGCGCCGGATCCTTGAAGAACGCGTCATATCCTCCATACGCATCCGCCTGCAGGTAACCGCGATATCCCTTCAGAATCTCCGGTCCCGCCCGCTGCCGCGTCGCCGTGTAATCGTAAAGGATCACCGGATGTTCCGGGTCGCCGCAATAGGGCCAGAGGCGCCCGGTACGCGCGAAGGGCAGCTTGGCATCCAGCACCTTCACGCTGGTGTCGTCGGTTCCGATCACCCTGGATTGGAACAGAACATCCTTGAGAGATCCATAAAGCGGATCGAGCAGCCCGGCGCATTGTGCCAGCCACCCGCCCATGGTCTTGCGCGAGATCTCCACCCCGTGCCGCTCAAAGATCTTCTCCTGCCGGTGCAAGGGAAGATGATCGGCGGTCTTGGCCACGATCACCTGCGCCAACAGACTCGTGCCGGCGGTGCTCTTTTCAATCGGTTGCGGCGGCTTGGTGGCCGTCCTCACGGTGCAGGCGCAGGCGTATTTCCGGCACACATCCTCGATGACGGTCAGTTGCGCCGGAACATATTCGTAGCGCTCGCTGGACTCTTCGCCGATGAGCCGCAAATCCTGGTGGCAATCGACGCAGTGCTTTTCCGCTTCCCCCAGGTCATGCACGATGCGCTCGCGCTTGAGATGCCGCGGAAGAGGCTGCCGGCCGCCTTTCCGTTTCTCCGGAGTTGTCCCGGCGGGGCCGGTCGAGGCATTGTCATCATCGGAGCCATCGGGCTTGGGCGGCGCTGGGGCTGGTGCTTCGGCTTGCCGCGCCTGCCAGGCTTCCGCGAACAGGGCCAGTTGATCGGTGGAGAGCTGTTCGCTCTTGCGGCTGCGTCTGGCGTCCAGCAACTCGCGCAACAGGGTCTCGATCTTGTTCCGCTCGCGGAACTCGCGGTCGAGTTGCGCCATCAGGTCCAGCACCATCCGCTGTAGGACCGCCGGATCTTCCGGGAGATGTTTAGGATCGATGGCCACGAGTAAGTAATAAGTATACCGTCTTACTTACTATTTGACAAGTGAAAAGTGATTGTGACTGCGAGTTACTACGAGTGATTCTACAGATGGTACCGCTTGCGCCGCGCGGCTTGCTTCAAGTCGATTCCGCTCAGTAAGGCGCCTAACTCCTGCGCCGTGATCTCCTGCCGGCGCTCCTCGCCGCTCCCGCCGAACGGCACCGCGTAGGCGCCCTCCTCCAACCGCTTGCTCCACACCGCGAATCCGTCCCGGTCCCAATACAGTATCTTGACCCGGTCGCGACGCCGCCCGGCGAACACAAACAGGTGGCCGGCGTACGCATCCAACTCCAGATGCTCCCGCACCAGGGCGTGCAGCCCGTCGAAGCTCTTGCGCATGTCGCAGGCTGTCAGGCAGAGGTACACCCGCACGCTGGCCGGCAGGTGGATCATGCGCGCAACGCCTCCAGCACCGTTCGCAAGGTTGAGCCGTCCACGCCGGCGCCGATGCGCAGCCGCTCCCCGGTCGCCAGCAGCAGTTCCAGGCTGGGATCTGTCGCCGGCGTCGCAGGGTCTTGCCGCGCTGATCCCCGGTCCACCAAAGCGAAACGCACCGGCTCCTTTTTTCGAAGCCGTCTGCGCCAGGCGTAAAAGGAGTATTCGGTGAGCCCCTGTTCCTGGCAGAACTGGCGCACGGCAATCCGCTGCGGGCTTGCTGGTCGAGTCGCTCGCGCCATTGATCGGTTTTGGTGGTTTTGGTGTCCGGCAACTCCTCGATGATGGTTTCGGTCATGAGACCACTATGCGGCCATCGATGGTGTTTGGGAAGAGGGGTTTATCGGACGACGCTTACTGATAACGGTCTTCGCAGATCTCCCAGAAATAGCGGCGCTCCGGCTCGCCTCAATGGAGACATGGAGTCAGGGCGGTAAACCGAGCGGGACAGTCCACCGCACTGAACGGATTCACGTCACAGCAGGCCAGCGTTCCGCAGGACCTCTTCCACTTGGTTTTGCGCACGCTTTCTGGTCACGGCAACGAGATAGCCGGCAAGACCAAGGGCTAGCATAGCCAATACGATTGCCAAAACCGAGACCCACTGTAACCGCTTCAGACTCGAGAGTTGCTTCTCCTCCGTCTCGAAGCGTTTTTTCAAATCCTCCAGTTCCGCGGCGGTCGCGCAGGATGCACATGGCGGTTGGGGGGAGTCGACGCGCGTAACGGCTGCGGCCCCTCCGATCGAAGAATTTTGCGGGGGCGCAGCCAGAGGCGGGGGCGGATTGCCAGGTGTCAGGCGCTGTGGGGCCGCACGCGGCGCTTTCCGCGTCACGCCCAACCCTTCCTGCGGAGACGCAGGCTTGGGGAGCAATAACCAGAGTGCGAGTGCAAGACGCAACATCATATCCTCATATCCTCCGTATCTCGCCGCTTCCTGGACCTAGCGGCACTTGGGATCCAAGGTCACAGTGACTCTCTTCCGCTCGGCTATGTCAAACAGTAGCACCGGCGGCTCTAGAGGGCCCACGGCACCAACCTGCAAGGGTGTCCAAAGGGCGCGATGGTGAAGGCGAAGGCGCCGGGCGACGCTGGTGTTTA
Source organism: Candidatus Sulfopaludibacter sp. SbA3 (assembly GCA_945861845.1). Lineage (GTDB taxonomy): Bacteria > Acidobacteriota > Terriglobia > 20CM-2-55-15 > 20CM-2-55-15 > CAMBFR01. The sequence goes on from CAMAWS010000222.1 coordinate 3,080, forward strand.
CATAGATTCCGGACTCGTTGTACCATATTGTGCAAGGCATGCCAACCACCGGCAGCAGACTTACGCGGTGATTCTTTATCTCCTCCGACGCAACCACGGCATGAGATCCATCGTCCGAGATTTCGAGTATTCTCGGGCCATCGTAGAGGCTAGTCTGTCCACCCAGAGCGCCGCCGGTGGGATCTTTTTCCTTGCGGCTCAACAAGCGGTCGTGCTCTAGACGAAGAAGGTTCAGCCAGATTTTCGGTTCAGGACGATCATGGGGGTGGTTGGCGGCCAAGGTTCGATCGACCAAACCGGCTAATTCCGGAAAATGCCCACGGAGAGGCTCCCGAGCGCGGCCTTGGCGCTCAAGCAGTTCACGTTCCTGATCGTAGGGGAATCCGGTCCACTCCGCATGCGGAACCGCGGGGTGTCCGGTAAGAAGGATCTCCTGAATGAGCACCGCCAGGGCAACGCGGTCGCTCCCAATGGATAGCGCCTCCGTACTTGCAATCTCGGGCGCGGCGTATCCGTCGGTACCGTTCATCGCGGACTTCGTAATGCCGGCTGAGGGACAGGCGTACGCATCGAAATCCACCAGGGCCATATCTCCCTTGGGAGATCTGGCTCCGTGTAGCATGATGTTGCCCTCGGAAAGATCGGCGTGAATGAACCCATGCCGCTCCAACTTCGACACTGCCGTGGCCAGGCCGTAGCACCAGATCAGGCGGGTGCGAAGGTCCGGTACATGAACTGCATCTTGCTGGGAGGCGATCCTCTGTTTCCACTCTTTCCATGCCTCGCCGCCAACATTTTTCATCACCACGCCAAAGCGGGTCTCTCCGCCCAGGTTGGTGAGGAAATCGACAGGGGCTCCAGCCAAGGAGTCACCGCGAGTCTTCTCCATAGTGGCAAGCGCCTTACGAATGAGAATCTGGCAGCGCCGCTGTCGATCTTCGTCGGGTAGGCCGAAGCACTTGAGGCGCCAGACCTGCCCAGTAGCAATTTCCGTCACGGTTTGGACCAGACCTTCGCTGCCGATAGGGAAAGCTACCGTCTTCGGATTGCCATCCACCAGCAACTCCCGGGTCTCTTTCCCTGTGCGCTCCCACCGAATCACCGACCCCTGGCGCTTCTTAGCTTCGAGGAAAATCCTGGTCCCCAGCGGTGTCAGATTCCACCTGTTCATGGTCCTTGGGCCTCCCCGATCTGGATGACAATCAAGGACCAATTATCGTCGAAAAGATCCAGCGGGGATCCCTCCTGCTCCACGTAGGAAGACAAGAACGAGAAAGCGGTGCCCACCACGGCATGACCCTGGCCCTTGAAAAACTGGTCCGGCGGGCTGGGAAACACGTGGCCCAGTTCCTCCCACAATGTGCCACCATCGCCTCTTCCCAAGCCATCGCTACTGAGCAGAATCCAATCCCCAGGTTCCACTATCCGTTCCACGATTTCAGGCTCGGCCAACGCGGTTGCCGGCAACGGTGAAAGATACTGTTCTACACGATACCGGCCGGCCTCCATACTCATGAGTTGCTGGACATCGCCGGTGCGGTGACGGTAGTGTTCGACTACGCCATCGCCGTAACGCGCGACCTGGAGGTGCTGCCGGCCATCCTCGCCGCGCGCCAGATAGCCTCCGATCAGGGTTGTGGCCAAAGCAACGCGCCGCACATCGTTGCCTTCGGCGGTCTTCTCCAGGAACGCCCGCATGGTGGACTCGGGAAGCGGTGCGGCAATCGATGCCAACAGGGGGCTCGCGGCGTGTCCGAGCAACCAGGTTCGGAGAGCTTCCAACTGTCTCTGTACGGCGCTGCCGGCGGCGACGAAGCGCGTCAACGGGAGGGTTTCAGTATCCGCCGCCGCCATTGAGCGGACAAAAGCGATGGAGGCAAGCGCCGCCGCGTGGCGGGATGCAACCGAAGCGGAAACTCCGTCGCACAGCGAGAAAAACAGGCTTCGTCCGGCGCATTGGGCAAAAGTCGCGTCCTGGTTGATTGTCTTACGGCCCATGGCGCTGCCATGCCACAACGAGGCATCCGGCGACACCAATTCTCGCCCTTCCTCGTCGGGCCGCAAGGCCGCGAGTATCAGATCCAGGTCCGCATCAGAGACTACTGACACCGAAATCGGCGCTGGCGGCGGCATGGTTGCCGGCATCGGCGAGGGCTCGGGCTCAAGCGACGCAACTTCCGTCGGCGCAGGTGCGGTGGGCGAAGCGATCCCACCGTCCAGCTTTCGCGAACGCTCCAGCGCCGATGGATAGTGCCGCAGCGCAATCTCCCGATAGCGTTGCGCCTTCTCCGACGCGGTTGCGGTTGAGTGCGACGCTTGCAAAGCCCAAACTCCCAAAGCCAGCAGGTCGGCGGGAGAAGCGATGCCGAACTCTTCCCGGTGGCGGTAGCCGGTTTCGAGGGCGGAGCGTGCGGGGGTCGGCAGATGGACAGCACCTTGGCTCACACCATGGCCTTCGCCGCTGGGGAGCATGCCGTCACGCAGAAACCGCTCCACATCGGCCCAGTTTTGCAAGCTCTTGCGCAGCGACAGAGTCTTACCCAGCGGCAATATCGCAGCCGGAGCTTCGCCTTGGCTCCTGTGAAACTCATGCCACATCAGTGCGAATAACTCCAGGGACCCCCGAGGCAGTTCGTGTTCGATCAATTCCTGCACACGCTTCAGCCCCGGGGGAATAGCGACGATGGTGGGCCAAGTCATGGGTGTATATCGGCAGTACGGGCCATGGACCTTAGCGGCCCGGGCGCTGATAGCCGTTCACCACACCAGCCAGTTCCGCCGGTGTGGAGGTGCCGGCGCTGGCGATGAAGGAACCGAAGTCTTCCAGGCGCAGATTGACAGCGTACTCGGGGGAGGACGCGACGCGGCGCATCAACTCGAAATGCTCGTCCTGCATGGCAATCCCGGCAGCCACGACGCGAACGGTATCGCCTTCAAAATGAATCGCGCGCAGACTCCCGGCTGCCGCAACCGGATCGTGCTCTTTGTCCGTATTGTCCCCGTCGGTCACCA
>CAMAWS010000223.1 GCA_945861845.1 Candidatus Sulfopaludibacter sp. SbA3
CTTCTCCACAGGAAGGATACTGTTCGATTCTTCGACAACACAAAGCATGCGGTCGGATCGCGCGGGATGAGTACAGTACTGACACGGATCGACGTCGGTTAAATTGTTGCAAACAGAGCATCGGCGGATAGAGCGCTTCACTTCGAGAATTGTCTCAGCCAGCTGCGTGGCGTCATGCAATTCCATTTTCAGGATGAAAAACGCGAGGCGTTGCGCTGATTTTGTTCCGATTCCGGGAAGCTTTTTGAATTGATCGACCAGCCTGCTGACGGGCTCTGCAAAGTCCATTTTGTTTTTGTGCTAAAAGAGGCCCGGAATTTTCATTCCAGATGTGAGATTGCCAAGCTGGCCCGACATGGCTTCGTCAACCTTGCGGATACCCTCGTTTACTGCTGCAACGATGAGGTCCTGAAGCATTTCCTTGTCGCCGCTGGCAAAAACTTCCTGATCGATCTGGATGGAAAGAAGCTGTTTGTTGCCATTCATTTTAACCGTGATCATCCCTCCGCCAGCACCGGCCTCGATGACCGTAGTTTCCATCTGCTTCTGGAGTTGTTCCTGCATCTTCTGCGCCTGTTTCATGATCTGCTGCATATTCATCGATCTATTCTCCCTTCACTGGCTTTACCTGGGCGAGATCGCCACGGAATACTTCAAGGAAACGTTTTACCAAAGGCTCCTGCCTGGCAGATTCGAGCGCATTTTCACTGTTCGGCTCAGGCTGGCTGCCAATAGAAGCTGGCTGGGCCTTCAGCATGAGAGAGACCGAGACGGCCTTACCAGTGAGTTCAGTAGCCGCTGCGTCCAGAATCTTCCTATGTTCCATGGAGTCCAGCAACGCGTGCGCCGTTCCATTGGCAATGACGATCTGAACACTGTCACCAGTTCGCTCAATTCGGACGGCTTTCTGCAAATACACTGCCGTAGTGGCCGATTTTTCTTCGACGCGCCTCGTGTAGATGTCTGCAAACGCAAATGGTTCAGGAGGTATGACGGCTTTTTCACCCGGCGGTGACGAAACCGGCTCTTTCTGTAGCGGAGGTCTTTGCTTCGGCGGCGAAGCACTTGCCGGCGTAGCGGTGCCGGGACCGCGCAGGTCTCGAATCACGTCCTCAATATCCCGGAGGTGACTGATCTTCGCAAGCTTCACGAATCCGACTTCGAGATGAAATCGCGGTTGCGATGTCGACCGCAGATCGTTTTCCAGGTGGAGAAGCATGTCGAAGAAACGAATCAGATCCTGTTCGGAAAAGCGCTCCGCCCGCGAGGCCAACGCCGTCTTTTCGCTGGCACTGCCCATGACCTTTTCTTCCATGTCCAGCTTCAGCAACAACAGATCCCTTATCTTCCCTATGAATTCGCGAACGTACTGTTGCAGGTTCAGGCCTTGATCAACAACAATCGCGATGTTATTCAGGAGTACCCGGGAGTTTCTCTCCGCGAGCGCATCGAGCGTTTGATCCAGAATCTCGCTGGGTATGAATCCTAGTATGTCGCGAACATCTTCATCGACGATCTGCTGTCCACTGAAGGAAATGATCTGGTCGAGTAGCGATTGAGCGTCGCGCATGCTTCCTTCTGCGGCTCGGACAATGTACGCAAGCGCACGGTCGTCAATTTGGATGCCCTCGCGATTTGCAATTTCGCGAAGGTGAGCCTGGATTTCCAGCGCGGATATCGTCCGAAAAACAAACTGCTGGCATCGAGACAAAATGGTTGCAGGCAGTTTGTGGCGTTCCGTGGTCGCCATGATGAATGCCACATGCGAGGGTGGTTCCTCCAGAATCTTCAGCAGGGCGTTGAAGGCCGGGGTTGAAAGCATGTGGGCTTCGTCAATGATGAAGATCTTGTATCGGTCGCGCGACGGGGCGTAGCGGGCGCTTTCGCGGAGTTCACGAATATTGTCGACCCCGTTGTTCGATGCCGCATCGATCTCCAGCACATCCATCGACTGACCTGCCGCAATTTCCTTGCAGGAGTGGCACTGATTGCACGGAGTAATAATCGGTCCCTGGACGCAGTTCAGGCCTTTCGCCAGTATTCTTGCGGTCGTTGTCTTTCCGACGCCCCGTGGTCCGGAAAAAAGATACGCGTGGCCGATGCGGTCCAGTTGGATCGCGTTCTGAAGCGTCTGCACGATCGGCTTCTGACCGACGAGCTCTTCAAAAATCTGCGGCCGAAATTTTCTAGCAATTACCTGATATTTCATTGTCTTGATGGCTGCGCCCTGTCGGGCTTGCATTCGCAGCCGCTCATTGATACCGACGCGAAAAAGGGTGGGACAGGCCCGGGGGATACTGCATCACATTGGGCTACCCACTACCGTTGCTTCCTTCCGGACCTGGCGGGATTTGCAGGCTCCAATTGTGCAGCCCCCCTGACCTGACTATTAGCGGACGCCCGTTGCACCGCTGGCTACATTGCAGTGGCAAATCTTCATCCCTCCCATGGAGCGCGGAAACATCGGCGCTTGCCAGTTCCAGCGTTCCCATGGACGAGCTGATGCCACCCGGGATGGCATCTGCGGTTAAGCGGGTACCCGCTTAGCGGAGAGAGTGGGATTCGAACCCACGGTGGAGTTACCCCCACACACGCTTTCCAAGCGTGCTCCTTCAACCACTCGGACATCTCTCCCGAGATTGACGCACCATGCGAATGTATCACAAGTGTGATGCCGCACGATGTGGCTCAGGCGTGCTCAATCTGCCCGATCTGAAACGTTCGAGGCTGCGAATCCTCGATGGTCCGGCAAAGATCAGCCTGGAGGCGGGCGTTATCGACGCCAAGATATGAGTCCGGAAACTGCCGAAGCTTTTGCAGTGCCTTGTCCAGTTGCGAGAGTGCCCCCGCTCGGTTGCCCCTACCGAGGTGGTAGAGTCCGACTGCCGCATGTATAAGGCCCTGGTAAAATGGGCGGGCATGACCTTCGGTTTCGCGCCACAGGTCTTCCCATGTTTCATGCGCCCTGAAATAGTCGCCAGCGTTGAAAAGAAATATTCCCTCATTCAAAGGGGCATTCATCCGTTGGGCTCCGGTAAATTATTGAGATGTATAGCACTGTTGGTAAAAGCTATGTTCGGAAAAACTCTCAAGTATAGCCGAACCGCTCGGACGATCTCAATGGTTGTTTTTCAAAATGCTCCGACGGCGATGCATAACCTTGCAAAAGGAGTCCAAGACCCGCATCATTGACTTGTCTGTCGTCCTTCATTCGATTTCGTAATCAAAAAATCATAGCGAACAAAGCAGGATCAAGCGCCCGATCGGGTTTTGGCCATTGCTAGTCCGTCCCAGGATGGAGAAGATCGAATGCATCCAATTACGTTTTGCACTCGGTGTAGAGGCATGAGGAAAGGCTGCAATATGCAATACCTTGTGCATTGCGTCATATGTCAGGAGTGGGCTTTGAGGTCTCTTAAGTTATTGATAATAAATATAATTGCTGTCTTTCTTATTCTGGCTTTTCCCATTGCAATTGAGATTGCGTACTCCGATCTCGAGCCTGAGAGGGTAGTGACTCAAACCGGCCTTCTTCCAATTCCGGACCGGGTCCAGGTTTCCACGGAGCAGCTCCTTTCGAAGTACGAGGCTGGCGAGAGTCATCGCAGCCGAGTGGCCAAGGCCATCGCCGTCAGTAGCCGAAAGCATAATGTCGACCCGCGCCTGCTAACCAGCATCATGATCGTGGAAAGCGGCGGTAATCCGTTCGCGATTTCTCATGCAGATGCCGTCGGAATAATGCAAGTCCACATGGGAACCTGGGGCGCAACGGCCGATCGCGAGGGCGTTAATCTCTTCAAGATCGAAGATAACGTCGATTTTGGTGCAAAGATCCTTAAAGGCTATGTCGAACATCATGGCCTTTGGGGAGGAGTACGCAGGTATAAAGGTTGGACCGCCGCGCCCGGCTCCCGCGAGGAGGCCGATCAGTACGTTCAGAAGGTCCGACGGATCTATAGTTCGGGCACACCCACCAGCTAATAACAAAATTTGAGAGACTTACCTCATAAGGATAGGTGCGTCTGCTTCAAATCTTATAGCTTTCATATAAGATTGTATCGACAGTATTACGCTCAACTTTTATAGTTTTCATTGGACTTAAATATATGTTTGCTGGTTTCAGGAGGAGTGTAAAGCGATGAGCAAGATCATAGGAATCGACCTTGGTACGACCAATTCCGTCGTAGCTGTCATGGAGGGTGGAGAGCCTGTCGTAATTGCGAACCAGGAGGGCGGACGAACAACGCCTTCAGTGGTCGCGTTTACCAAGAGTAATGAGCGACTCGCGGGGCAGGTTGCTAAGAGGCAGGCTGTCACAAACGCTGAGAACACCATTTATTCGATCAAGCGATTCATGGGACGCCGATATGACGAAGTGAATGAAGAAATGAAGATGGTCCCGTACAAAGTTACGCGGTCGCAGAACAATGACGCCCGCGTGGAGATCATGGGCAAAGAGTATTCGCCCCCGGAAGTCTCAGCAATGATTCTGCAGAAACTGAAGTCAGCGGCTGAAGATTACACGGGCCAGAAAATCGACAAGGCCGTCATTACGGTTCCAGCCTACTTCAACGATGCCCAGAGGCAGGCCACAAAGGATGCCGGCCGAATTGCCGGTCTCGAAGTGCTGCGAATCATCAATGAGCCGACAGCAGCTGCGCTCGCGTACGGTCTCGACAAGAAGAAGGATGAAACCATCGCAGTGTATGACTTCGGAGGCGGTACTTTCGATATATCAATCCTTGAAGTTGGCGAAGGTGTCGTTGAAGTAAAGGCGACTAACGGCGATACGCACCTGGGCGGTGACAATATCGATCAGAGGATCATCGACTGGATTATTGACGAGTTCAAGAAGGACCAGGGCATTGATCTTTCCAAGGACAAGATGGCATTGCAGCGGCTGAAGGAAGCTGCGGAGAAGGCAAAGTGCGAATTGTCTACAGTGCAGGAGACGGAAATAACCCTGCCGTTTGTTACGGCCGATGCATCGGGTCCAAAACACCTGAACTTGAAGCTACCGCGCTCAAAATTTGAAGCTCTGGTTGAGGACATGCTCCAGCGTTCGGTTGGACCCTGCAAACAGGCTTTGCAAGATGCCGGTGTCAAGCCCAGCGATATTGACGAGGTCGTGCTTGTAGGCGGTACAACTCGGATTCCCATGGTTCAGCAGATCGTGCGCGAGTTATTCGGGAGGGAGCCGCACAGGGGGGTGAACCCTGATGAGGTCGTTGCCATTGGAGCAGCCGTTCAGGCGGGGGTTCTTGGTGGGGAAGTGAAAGACGTGCTCCTGCTGGACGTCACGCCCCTCTCGCTTGGTATCGAGACCCTTGGTGGTGTCTTCACCAAGCTCATCGAGCGCAATACGACGATTCCGACGCGGAAGAGCGAAACCTTCTCGACGGCGTCGGATAACCAGAATTCGGTTGAAATTCACGTGATGCAGGGTGAGCGGCCGATGGCCAGGGACAACCGTACTCTAGGCAAGTTCCATCTGGTCGGAATACCGTCGGCTCCGCGGGGGATACCGCAAGTCGAGGTTACTTTTGATATCGACGCGAACGGCATCGTGAATGTTTCGGCCAAGGATCTGGGTACGGGCAAAGAGCAAAAGATCACGATCACGTCTTCCAGCGGTCTTAACAAAGAAGACATCGACAAGATGGTAAGGGAAGCGGAGTCTCACGCCGATGAGGACCGCAAGAGGCGCGAGGAAATAGAAGCGCGCAATCGTGCAGACTCCCTGGTCTATCAGACGGAGAAGCTCCTGCATGAGAACCGCGAGAAGCTGCCCGAGTCCGACGTTAAGACGGTAGAGTCCGCAATCGCGGATTGTAAGAAAGCGTTGGAGCAGGGTGGAGTTGAGCGCATCAATCAGGCGGCCGACGCGCTGACTCAGGCATCGCACAAACTTGCGGAAGTCATGTACAAACCCGGCGCCCAGGGCGAAGGTCAGGCGGACGGACCCGGATCTTCCGGTCGGTCCGCCCAGGGCGATGGCGCCAAAGGTGGCAAGGCCGACGGTGATGTCATTGATGCCGAGTATGTCGACGTGGACGACAAGAAGAAGGATTGAAAACTGCCGATAGCTTA
>CAMAWS010000224.1 GCA_945861845.1 Candidatus Sulfopaludibacter sp. SbA3
GTGCTGCCGTCAACGCTGATCAGACGCCACGCTCGATACCATGCGCCCTTGGTCGCCGCCACCGCCACCGGCCTGACCACTTCATCGTGCAGTTGCCGTACGGGCTCCCATCCCAGTCTGGTTCGCGCCTGCGAGATTCCGGAATTACCCGCCACATGGATTCCCGCCGCGGGTTCCACCAGCCACTGGATTCCTTCCAGCAGACAACGCAGCACTTCCCGGTACGACGACTGCATGTACAGCGCCAGCGCGATCACGTAATACACCACCACATGCGCCGGCAGGTCGCGCTGCCGCACACTCTGTTTCCCCGTCGCCGCCAGCGACGCACGAATCTTTTCCAGCGGAAAGGTTTTGGCTACCACGCCCAGACTGATGTAGTCGGTAATGCGGCTGCCGGCGGGTAATGAAGCCACGGTGCGTGACATCAGACCTTCCCCTCCAAGCCGGTTTGCGCACTTGCGCACAAAGCGTAGGGAAAGCGTCCCCGGATTACCCGATTGAAGTAGCTGCCTTTGGAAGGAGCGCTCCGCAGAGCTTCATAGACCGCCGCAGGAACGCCAAAGTAATGATATATGGCCCGGGTGCGGAACTCCAGCCGCAAAATCTCGCGGCCGTCGTCGTACGCAAGTGCCCGCAGGGTGGTTGACTCCACCCTCATTTCGTTCATGAGTGACCTCCAGGAGAGGCTGCGCTCTAGAACAGAATATCACGAAAGGGTCTGTTAAGTGAATAGTATTGGGGTTAGAATCCCCGAGCACCGGGACTACAAATTCGGCCTCTTCGCTGTTTGGTGTGGGTGCGTCGAGAGCGACCGACGGGTACTCGAGCCGTTGGCAAAGGGTCGGTGCCGACCAGCGGGAGAAGGGTTTTGGTTTTGGTTTTGGTTTTGGTTTTGGTTGTGGTTTTGGTGTTGGTTTTGGCTTTGCCCCCGGCCTGTCCAGGGAGCAATCTGATCCGGGGACGGGAGGGCAGAAGGCCTGCTGCGTTCGTTGTCAGTTGTACAGCGTTATGATGGCGGGCGCGCCGGGGGAGGCGCCCCCCATGAACGAGAACGAACTGTTCCAGGCAGCCCTCGGGCTGTTGCCGCCTTGGCTGGTCAGTCGCTGTACCTTTAGCGAGTCGGCCGCACGTCTGGATATCCATCTGGATTTCCCGCGGGGCGGCGTCTTCCCCTGCCCGGTTTGCGCGGTTTTCTGCAAGGCCTACGACACGGATGAACTGACCTGGCGGCACCTGAATTTTTTCCAGCACCAAGCTTTTCTCCACGCTCGTACCCCCCGCGTCCAGTGTTCGCGCTGCGGCGTCCACCGCGTGCCGGTTCCCTGGGCCAGACCGGACAGTGGCTTCACCTTGCTGTTTGAGGCCTTAGTCATGATGCTCGCAAAGTCCACCCCGGTCCTGGCGGTGGCCCGCCCCGTCAACGAGCACGATACCCTGGTCTGGCGCATCGTTACCCACTACGTGGACGCGGCGCGCGCCAAAGCAGACCATTCCACTGTCACCCAGGTTGGCGTCGATGAAACCTCCATTCAAGAAGACCGTCACCGTCCGCGTGCATGATGTTGACCGATACGGGCGACAAGTGGCTGAGATCATTCTGCCGGGTGGCCGGAATCTCAATCAGGAAATCGTCCGGGCGGGGCTGGCGTGGTGGTACAGGCAGTACGCGCGCCATGACAAAGAGCTGGAACGACTGGAAGCCGAGGCTCGGGCGGCGAAACGTGGATTGTGGGCCGACAAGGCTCCGGTGCCGCCCTGGGATTTCCGGCGACGCAGATGATGTTTGTCGGTCCTTGGTGCGCTCCAGGTTGCCGAAGGAAGCGCCTGGAAGGCACCGGGTCGGAAAGAAAGAATGGGCGCTACTGGTACGGAGGTAGCGGAGGAGGAACGCCGATTTCTCCCAACTTTGCCCTCTCGCGGCGAACACCCTGGCCGAACGGTCGGTGCGACACCGAATAAGCCTGGACTCTCGCAGAATGGGTAAGCCAGACGGAGAGGCGTGGACCCTTTTGAGTTTCTTGATCCAGCGCCGCCGAGCACGCTGGCGAAGTGGGAGCACGGCGAGAGGGTGCCCACGGGCGTGTTCCTTAGGAGGGTGACGCGGTTTCTCGATGGTCCGAGGCCAGGTCGGCACCGTGGTCGAGGACTTGGCCGCATAGACCTGATCACTTTTTCCCTTTGTGCCGTTGCTTCGGTTCAAAGCGGTCGAGTTCGTCTTCAGAAAAAGTGCAGGCACTGTCTGCACTTTTTCCCGTACACAAGTCTCCTGCCGCTTTTCTTAGTCCCTGGCCGAGGCTTGTGGCGGTAGAACTCGCTATGAACTCGCGCGGCAGCGGCGTGCTCTTCAGATGGGCATTGTGCTGGTTGCAGAGATTCTTGGTCGGCTCTCCGGGTCGGAAATGGTGGCCTTGGTCCCTTGGTCCGGGTGGAAATTCCGAGCACCTCAAGATTCGGCCCGTCGGTCGCCGAATAAGCCGGGGCCGCAAGACCGCAGACTACGACCGGAAAGCCTAGATTCTGAAACCCGCACCAATTGGCACTTCGTCGAATTCCTGCTCAGAGCCGGAACAGGATAACACGGTAGAAGCTAGCCGGGTTCGCCACCGAGAGCGTCGTGCCTCTCTATCGAGCCCCGATCACGTCGATATCGTCGATGTACCAGCCGTCCGCGGTTGTATTCCAGTCGGATTCAATTTGGAAGGCCAGCCAGACCTCGCGGGCTCCCACGTATCGGGTGAGATCAATGACGCTCTGCACCCAGCCGCTGGACCGTCCAGTGAAGAAGGCCAGACGCTGATAGGTTTTGCCAGAATCCGACGAGATCCAGACCCGGCAATAGTCGTAGCCATCCTCGACGTCGAAGCGGTGCCAGAATCGTAGCGTCGCGCCGTTGAGAGAAGCCAGCGACACGGTGGGCATGATGATCGACCGGTTGATATCGTTACGATAGTTGCCCGTGGGGCTGTCGCTCCAGGAATGGGTGAGCGTGTGCGCTTGCTCAGCAGTTACAGACCAGGGGGATTCGGCGAACCAAGCGGAGGTATTGACTTCCAGATCGTCCTTGAAAAGCGTCCACGTTTGCGCATCACGGCCAAGAGCGAGGCCGTTCAAGCCGTTGGCATTGGTGATCGTGCCGATGACCGTACCGACCCCGGTAGCCGTATTTATGCGGATCAACCGGGGCGTGCGGGTGTCGCCGTTGGCTCCCGCCAGCAGCGCGCCATCCTGGTCGAAGGTCAACGAGAAGACGTAGGGGAACCCGACGGCGCCGATGATCGTTGCACGGCCCGTATTCACGTCGACGCGCGCGAGTTGATCGCCTGCTGAACCGCGGATCGTTGCGTAAAGCGTGCCATTAGGAGCGAACGCCAGATCGCCGCTAACGGACATTCCCGAGCCCATGCGCCCGATCAGCGACGCTTTTCCACTGCCCGGATCGACGGAGAGCAGTTCCGCGTTAAACGTGCCCGCATACAGGCGTCCGGAAGAGTCCGACGCCAGCCCGGTGACGCTGCTGAATCCCAGGCTGCCGATCACCACCGCCGCGCCGGTGAGGGGATTGAGGCGCAGAAATTCGTCCTCAGTGACGCCGAACAGCGCTCCGTCGGGCGTAAACGCAATGTCGTTAATACCGGAAATTCGCGTTGGGCCCACAACCGTCGCCGCACCCGTGCGGCGGTCGATACGCAGAAGCCGCGCGGGGTTCCCGCCCAAGCCACCGTCGATGCCCATGACGGCCATGGGAGCGACAGACGTGGAAATATCCAGGGTATTGGCCGGACCGGCGCCGGGGAGGCTGGTGTTCCACGCGCCGTCCACGGTCTTGTACGTCGCGAAGAAATGGTAGTTGCCGCTAGACGGCAGCTTCATCAGCTCCGAGTACGTGTACTGATCGCCCTCACAGAGCACGATGTCCCGATTCCATGGAAAGTCGAGCACGGAATTATTCTGCGCGCGTCCGCCCAACGTTACGGCTCCCAAAAACATGCATCCCGAGCCCACGTTCTGGATCGTGAACTGCGCCGTGACGGCCTGTCCGGCATAGTAAGGCCCCGGCTCGATGATGCGCACCGCGCTCACCAGCCGGATCGAGGGCCGGGCGACAGTAGCCGGCAGGTTGAGCAGGCCCGCGCCACAGCGGTTGTTGCGTAGCTCCCCGTCAAAGGTTGTGGCGTTGCCTTCGAGCATCGCGCGGATATCGGCGGCCGTTGCGTCCGGAAAGCGGTTCCACAGCAGGGCCGCCGCGCCCGCCACGTGCGGAGCGGACGCCGACGTGCCCGAAAACCCGCCGGTCGCCGACAAAAGGAAGCCGAAGAGCCTGCTTTCTTTCCCTGGATGGATGTAAGTGTCGACCCGGTCGGGCGCGCAGATATCCGGTTTCATCAACCCGCCGTTGGTGGGACCCAAGGAACTGAAAGGTTCCAGGGTGTCTGCGGATTTCCAGTCTGTGTAGCTTATCGCTCCCACCGCCAGCACGCGCTCGCTGACCGCTGGATCGGGCAGGCTCCGAGAAAGGGTCCGATGCTCCGGCAGCTCGGCGGGGGATGTCACAAAAAGGGCCAGTACATGATTTCGCGTGCCGCTGGTCCGGCGGATGGCCAGGTGGTAGACGCCATCCCGTTGGATGGTCGTCGAGAGGCTCCTCGCCGGCTTCGTGCCGGCGCGAGTGGATTTGGCTACCGGAGCGTCGGCATCGAGCTTCTCGTCCAGCAAGTACAGGTCGTAATCTCCATCCGAAGCGGTCGCAGCCGAGCTCCAGACCAGTTCCGCATTAACTTCCTGGTCGCGCACCAGCCGCATCGTGATCGTTTCATCGTCGGCCAGGAAGTTGTGCCACCCGTCCCGGTCGGGATCGTTGAATTGGCCTTGGTAGTGCTGGCGCGCGTGATTGCCCGCCGAATTGATCCAAAGGATTCCGTTATCCCGGGCATAAGCGGCAATCTCGCTGATGGGGCCGCGGCCGTCGTAAAGACTTTCGTTGAACCATGCCACCGAGTGGTTAATAATCTTGATACCGTTGTTGATGCAGAAATCCACCGCCTGCCTCAGTTGCAGGGAGGTGTTTATGTGCAACAGATAAAGGTCCGCCTCTGGGGCCATATCACGGACGATCTCCGCCACAACTGTGCCGTGGTTCTGGCGACGGGAGCCCTGGAATTCGAGTTCGCCGTCCGTGAAGCCCTTCAAGCATCCGCGGACTGGCGAATCGCAGTTAGTGGCAAGATAACCAGGCAACTCGCCCGCGCTTTGGGCATCCTTCCACCGGTCGAAGCCCAAGTCAATGACGGCGACTTTGACATCTTTGCCCTTGAATCCGGCCGAATGCTGATTCAGCGTGGCTCCGGTCAGCTCCGCCCCCTGTGTGGTCTGCTCAGCGACGGCTGTGGCCGGCGGGCGGACAAAAGTGATTTCCGTCCGTTCCTCGACCAGACGGGCGAGGTTCTCCGGAGGGAGCTTGGCCCAAACGTAGGGAATCGAGCGGCTGTCGTTAAAACCCACATACACGGTTTCCACACCGTAAAGTGCGCGGTATGCGGTCGCGTCCCATACGGTGTCTGGCAGCAGGTCGATCTCGACTTCTACCAAGCCATTGGCGAGGGACATCCGGCGCTGTCGCGCCAGCGCCTGGCGGGACGCACCGGGCATGCCCACGAGGTCCAGAAGCGTGGGCGCGATCTTGACTGGGTCTGGCGCGGCAGCCTCGCGAGGATGTCGAAGGTTTTGCCCCAGGACGGGCGCGGAAAAGGAAAGCAGCAGGCCCAGCAGAGGAAACGCTACTTGGCGGATACTCTTGATCGCAGACATCCACGAGTTACCGCGAGGAATCCCACGGAAGACGGTAGTTAACTCAGCCGGGATTTCCATTTTTGCTCCGATTGCCAATCAGTATACACCCCGTAGCCGGCACACCGGCTCACGCCACCCCAAAAGAGCGCCGGAAAGTGAGAGTACTATAGAGGGGCGCTAAGCCGTTCGCGTCAACAATCCGTACACAACATAGAGCCAGGACCGCCCATCAACGTCCCCGCCTTGCGCCGAAAGGTGGCGTGGCGCGT
>CAMAWS010000225.1 GCA_945861845.1 Candidatus Sulfopaludibacter sp. SbA3
CGATGTCAGCGGTTCGATGAACTACGGTTCTGGTGAGGTGAAGAAGATCGATTATGCGCGCATCCTCGCCGCCGTCCTTACCTACTTCTCTTATCAACAGCGTGACGGCGTCGGCCTTTTGACGTTCGACACGGAAGTGCGGGCGCATATTCCCGCCAGCCGCCGGTCGGGCCAGTTGATCAACATTCTAAAGACGATCGAGAACATCGTGCCGAGCCAGACGACGGAGTTCAAGAAACCGTTGCGATATTTGGCGGAATTGTTGAAGCGGCGCGGCATTATTGTGCTGATATCCGATCTGTACGACGAGCCGGAAAACATTATTGCGGGGTTGAAGGCGCTTAGATCGAAAGGGAACGATATTGTCGTTTTCCACATCATGGATGACTTCGAACTGAATTTTCCGTTCCAGGAAGCTGCACAGTTCGAAGACATTGAGACGAAGCGCAAGATGCATGTGATTCCGGACCATCTACGAACGAAGTACCTGGAGATACTCGAAGATCACATGAGTAAGATTCGTAAAGAACTGTCGGGTTCGCGAATCGACTACGTGCTGATGAACACCTCCAAGCCGCTCGATCTCGGCTTGTTCACGTATCTGGCGGCAAGGGCGAAGAGTCAATGAATTTACTGAATCCTTTCTTTCTGCTCGGTTCACTTGCCCTGGCGATTCCGGTATTGATTCACATGGTTCGCCGGGAAAAATCCGAAATCGTACAGTTCAGTTCGTTGATGTTTCTGCTGAGAGTGCCAAAGGCAGCGATACGGCAGCAAATATTGAAGAATCTGCTGCTCCTCATCCTGCGCTTGCTCATCATTGCATTTCTGGTTGCTGCGTTTGCGCGCCCGTACTTCACCCAGGAGACCGCCCGGAATACGGCCGCAGGTCAGAACCGCGGCATCGTGCTCGTGCTCGACAATTCTTACAGCATGCGGTACGGCACGAATTTCGAAAGAACGAAGAGCGAAGCAGGGCAGCGCATTGATGCTATGGCGGCGGGAGACCAGATGGGCCTGATTGCGTTCAATGACAAAGCGACGGTCCTGTCCATGCCGACCAATGACAAGAACGTGCTGAAGGCCGCGCTCGATACGCTTGAACCGTCTTACGCGGGAACGCGGTATTACGAGGCATTCACACTGGCGGATCGTTTGTTCGGCCAACTCGGCGGCCGCCAGAAGCAACTGGTTATGATTTCCGACTTCCAGCGGAATGGCTGGAATCGGTCGAGCCGCGAAAGCGTGGTCGGGACGGACGTGGCGATGGAATCGGTCGATCTCGGCCGGGATAATTCCGAAAATGTAGGCGTCGACAACGTGGCCGTCGACGCCATGAGTTTTTCCAGGATGTATGGCGGGCACGTCGTCGCGAGGATTCACAATCATCGCAAGGATCAATCGGTAACCGTGCCTGTGTCGGTCAGCATCAACGAAAAGGAAGCCGGGAAAAAGTCCGTTGAGGTTCCGCCTAATTCCACTGCCCTTGCGGAGTTCACCGGCTTCGACCTGCCCCTTGGCTTTTCTAAAGGCCGGATTCGACTCGAAACGCAGGACCCATTACCGACGGACAACGATTTCCTTTTCACAATCGATCGCCGGGAAAAACTCAGTGTCCTGGTCATCGATTCAGGTCGCCGAAACCAGAGTTTCTTCCTGCGGCAGGCATACACATCCGCGGTGGAGTTGCCGTACCAGTTGAAAATTGTTCAGGCGCAGAACGTCACTCCCCAGGAAATGGCTACCCACCAGGTGGTCATCGTTAATGACGTTCCCAGGCTCAGCGACGCTGTTCGGGATCGCATGGATGAATTGAGGAAGACCGGGCAAGGACAATTGATCATTCTGGGGGACCAGGCGGACGCTGGCTGGTGGAACGGATTCGTAAAATTGCCGGTTCGGATGACGCAGAAAATTTTTGTCGGCAAGGATCGCGGACTGCCCTTCTATTCGGTGACCAGTTACGTTCGTAATCACCCGATCTTCGCGCCGTTCGAAAAGGCTTCGACCCTGGGATTGAATACGGCTCAGTTCCTGGCATATTCAGAAGTCGAGCCGAAGGAAGGAAGCACGGTTCTTGCGAAGTTCGAGAATGGATCGCCGGCGATCATCGAATCATCGGAGGCTGACCGTGGTCTTCTGGTATTCACCTCCACGGTAGATAACCGCTGGAACGATCTGCCGCTGAAGCCGTCATTCCTGCCTCTGTTTCATGAAATGGTTACCTATCTTTCGCGATACAGCGAAGTACGCGGCTGGTATGCGCTGGGCGAAGGCATTCCAGTCACTGGCGGTCTGGAAGCGGCGGCTGCTGCCGTTATCAATCCTGATGGCGGACGCCAGGCGCTCGGAGACCTGGCTCCGGGACAGCAGCGTTTCTTCAGCCCCGAGGCCCCCGGATTTTATGAAATACGCATCGGGCCCGATGCAAAGATGGTTGCAGTGAATTCCCCGTCTGCGGAAGGTAATCTCGAACGCATGCCACCAGACGATTTGTTCGCAAGCGTGAAGCGGACTCAGGGTGAAACCCAGCAGGCAGGGTTGTTTGCCGAGGACAGTGCAGAAGAGTACGCCAGGCAGCAAATGACCTGGTGGTACCTTTTATTGATTGCTTTATTGGCCGGTATCGCGGAAATATATATCGCGAACAGGAGAACATATGAGACCAAGCGAGGAACTGCTTCGTAAGATTGGGTTTGTACGAAACAAGTGGAAGGCGTTTCTTTGGGTCAGGGGACTGGCCTGGGTCCTTGGAGTTCTGGTTACTTCGATTCTCCTGGGAGTCTGGCTCGCGAACTCGAACACCATTCCCGCGTGGGCACTTATAAGCCTGCGGTTTGGCCTCATTGGCGCAGTGGCAGCCACGATCGTGAAGGCTCTTGTCCTTCCGTTGCGCCGGCCCCCGACGGATGCGCAATTGGCGCGCTTCGTTGAGGAAAAGAATCCCGGTCTTGAGGACCGGCTGGTCAGTGCTGTTGAGGCCATCCACAAACCTCGGCCGGATCAAGGTATTTTCGCTCATCTCCTGGTCAAGGATGCTCTTGATAGAACTCGCAACGTCAAGTTCTCCGAGCAAGTCAATAAACGAAAGTTCGGCGCATTCGCTGCGCTGACAGGCGTGTTTGCGATTGCTGCCTTGTTTAGCCTCTATATCGCCTCGCTGTTCTTTCCGATCGGGAGCGCGCGGCTGCTTGCAGGTTTGCTGACACCGCCTCCGGCGGATACTTTTGTGATTGAAGTCATGCCCGGTGACACCACCGTTCCCCGCGGGAGCGACGTGGTCATCCAGGCCATTACTCCGGGCTTCGATCCGCAGCGGGCAGAGGTTCATCTGCGCTATCAAAATGGCACGCAGTGGGAAGCATCCACAATGGAAGTCACCCCGCAGACGGTGCCTACTTTCCGCCACGTGGTCTTCAACCTGCAGGAAGCCGTGCGTTATTTCGTCGAGGCGGATGGATACAGGTCGAAGGAATTTACGATCGACGTAGCCGATCTGCCGCGAGTTGAAAAGCTGGACTATACGTATCACTTCCCGGCTTATACGGGCCGCGCCGACCAGAAAGACGAAAACGCCTCGGACATGGTCGCCCTGCGCGGAACGGTGGTCGATGTGAACATCATTGCCAGCCAGCCCCTGTCTTCCGGCCGGCTGGTATTTGCCGACGGCAAGAACGTCCCATTGACCCCTGCCGGGGAACGCGGAGCGATGGGTAAGGTGACGGTCGATCGCACGGCAACGTTCCGCATAGAACTCACCAATACGAATGGCCAGAAATATTTGAGCCTCGAAGAATATTCGATGGAGGCATTGGACGACCAGAAGCCGATTCTTACGTTCACGAAGCCCGGCCGCGACTATAAGGCCACGGCTGTCGAAGAAGTATTTACGGAACTTCGAGCGGAAGATGACTTCGGTGTCAATTCGCTGGAACTGTATTTCGCGGTTAACGGCGGCGCCGAGCAGAAAATTGATTTGTTCGCAAACAAGGGCGAGGCTCCAAAGGAGATTTCGGCCGCACATACCTTCTTTCTAGAGGAATATGACCTGAAGCCCGGCGATTTTGTCACTTACTACGGCAAGGCCGTCGATTCCCGTAAACCTGCGAACACGGTGACGACCGATATTTACTTCATCGAAGTGCGGCCCTTTGGCCGCGAATATCGTCAGGGCCAGCAGGGCGGAGGCGGCGGTGGCGGCGGTCAGCAGGACGATTCTGCGGAAGCGCTGTCTCAACGCCAAAAAGAGATAATCGCAGCGACATTCAATATTGTTCGCGACAAGGCGAAATACGCCAACAAGGAATGGACCGACAACGTTCACGCAGTTGGCGAGAGCCAATCGAAACTGGCCGAGCAGGCGCAGACGTTATTAACGCGTCTCGCGCGCCGCGGACTCAGTGGCGAGAACAGGCAGTTCAAGGAACTTTCTGAAGACCTCCGGTTGGCCATCGAACAGATGGGACCGGCCGCAGAGCAGCTAATGAAGGAGCAGCCCGCAGCTGCCCAGCCTTACGAACAGAAATCGCTTCAATACCTCATGCGCGCTGAAGCGATCTTCACCGAAATCCAGGTTTCGATGGGGCAGCAAGGTGGAGGCGGCGGTGGTGGCAGGAGCTCGAGCGCAGAGGATCTTGCAGATCTGTTCGAACTCGAACTGGATCAGAACAAGAATCAATACGAGACGTTGCAGCGCGGCGAGATGCAGCAGAACTCACAGCAGGTTGAGGAAGCCATCGACAAGCTGAAGGAGCTTGCGCAGCGGCAGCAGCAGCTTCAGCAGCGTCGAGCCATGCAGCAACAGGGCGGCGGCAGTGGCGGCGGCGACCAGATGGCGGCTGAAGAACTGCAGCGTGAAACAGAACGCCTCGCACGGCAGTTGGAAAAACTCTCCCGTGAACAGAACGATCCGAAGATGGCCGATGCCAGCCGCGCATTGCAGCAGGCTTCCCGCAACATGCAGCAACAGCAGGCAAGTGGCAACCAGCAGGGACAGCAGCAGGCTGCCAATCAGGCTCAGGAGCAGCTGCAAAGGGCCCAACGACTCCTGTCGCAGGGTCAGGGCGGAAACATGGACGAGCGGTTGCAGCAACTCCAACAACAGGCCCAGCGCCTGGCCGATCGCCAGGGACAGATCGCGGATCAGGCCGAAAAACTGGCGAATAATCCTCAGGCCGATCCACAGCGCCAGGTGCAGGAACTCACCCAACAGAAACAGGCCGTTGCGTCTGAAACAAAGAACATGTCCCAGGAACTGGAATCCCTCGGGCAGAGCCAGGAAAATCGCGACGCGGCCAATAGGGCTCGCGCTGCCGCGAACTCGATGCGTTCAAACCGACTGGAAGATAAGATGCAGGCCGGTCAGCAAATGTTGAATCAAGGCTTGTATCCGTATGCCGCGCAAAACGAGCGAGCGCTTGAGCAGGCTCTCAATGATCTGGAGAAGCAGATCGGGCAGGCAGCCACAGCCGCCAATAATACCGAGGAACGAAAGCTCCAGAACGCGCTGAATCAGACCAGTGAAACTATTCGCCGTCTCGAGTCCATGCAGCGGCGTCTCGAAGAACAACAGAAAGAGAATCAGCAAGGGCAACAGGGCCAGCAAGGCCAGCAGGGCCAGCAAGGCCAACAAGGCCAACAAGGGCAGCAAGGGCAGCAAGGGCAGCAAGGCCAACAAGGGCAGGGTCAAGGCCAGGCACAGGGGCAGGGTCAGGGTCAGGGTCAGGGCCAACAACAGGGACAGCAAGGCGGTGGCGGTCAGCAGGGAGGCGCCAACAATAATGATGGCGGTGGCGGCCGAAATGGATCACCCGTTGGAACGGACCGCGCCGGTGCGGAAGCTGGACGTGCTCCGTTTGGCGGCGGCGGTGGTGATGTCCGCCAGTGGACTCGGGAGATGGAAGAGCGGTTGCGCGAGATTCAGGACATTCGGAATCAGGTAGGCCGAGACAATCCGGTTGCTGCAGACCTCGATCGCATCATGAACGCAATACGCGGCGAGATGCGGGCACGAAACAGTGGCGA
>CAMAWS010000226.1 GCA_945861845.1 Candidatus Sulfopaludibacter sp. SbA3
CCAGAAGACCGGTCGTCAGTTCACCCGAACCAGCGCTATAACCATTGACCTTCAAAATGTAGGTAAGAACGTCGAGGTAGTCGCCGGCAGGCAATGGGTTGGCGCCAGCGGCGCGGCCAGGCGGCATTCTCTCCATGATGAAATTGTGAAATGTATCGAGCATGTCTTCACGCCAGCGTTCAATGAACCGGTTCCCCGTGAGCGCCGGCGCAGAAACACCGTCCAGGGCTTCGCCATGACAAACGCTGCATGCGGCCTTGTATGCGGCTTGGCCACGGGCGGCCTGCGCATCCGAATAAACGCCGTCCAGTACACTCTTAACGGAGACCTCGGACTGGGCCTCAACTGCCGGTATCCATAACACCAGGGAAATAATGCAGGACACCACTGGTCCTCTGAACATAGTTCTTACCACATCTTGAAAGTCTGAAATTCAGGCGTAGAGCATATCTAACTATCCGCGGCATCGCAATTGGACCGCGTCCAGTGCTCAGCGGAACTGGCTGGGTGCTTCCCGCAGTCTATACAGCATCTATCGACCTTATTGCTGGGAAGCGCCACTAATCGATCTGGGGATTACAGGCTCTTCCAAAACTTCACTGGGATTGGGGGCGCCTGAGTCGAGGGGTTTGGCTCCCAATTTGAGCAGTAAGTCCATTGTGCTCTCGTACACTCTATTCGCACCATCTCCTCGCGGAGCGCCGCCCGCCGCAATTTTCAACGGTGTGCTTCCCTGCCGGTCTCTCAATTCCAGATTGGCGCCCTTCTCGGCTAGGAATTGAATGATCGCGTTGGCTCCAATACCTGCTGCGCCATGCAGGGCGGTTCGTCCCCTCGCATTCGCTGCATTGAGGTCGTACCCCAGTTCCGTCGTCATCTTAACCGCCTCCAGGGCTCTCGCCTCCTCCCAGGATGGGCGATCATCAACTCGCCCCACTCCGGCAGCCATCATCAATGCAGTCGATCCATCTTTCGACTTGAGACCAGGATCGGCCCCACCGCCCAGCAGGATGCGCATGAGATCAACGTCGGCAGCCGCAGCCGCCAGCAAAAACGGTGTCACTCCGACGAGGCTGGTTTGCAGCGCATAAGGAGAGCGAGAGTAAGGCGGGAAATCTTTCACGATTTGCAGGTTCGGGTTCGCTCGATGCGATAGAAGCGCCTTTACCAATGCCAGCATATTGGGCGGGACGGCCTCGAAAGGTCTGAAAACAACGGAAACTGAATCGATACCCGCGAATCCTCTGGGCACCGCATAATGCAAAGCAGTAATTCCATAGGCATCCGTCGCGTTCGGATCCGCTCCATTCTCCAGCAGAAAAAGTGCAACTGCTTCGCGGCCGCTGGCGGTGGCCACCACCAGAGCGGTTCCGTACTGTGGCGTGGCCTCGTTGACATCCGCACCCGACGCAAGCAGGATCCGGGCGGACTCGAGGTCTCCCTGCTGGCTGGCAAACAGCAGCGCCGTAAAACCACCCTTGGAACGAGCGGCGACATCCGCTCCGCGCTCAACAAGCGCGCGTACGACCTCCGGGTGTTTCTCAGAAACCGCCCGCATCAGCGCAGTGTGCCCCTGTTGGTTCTCCTTCACATTCGGGTCCGCTCCGTATGACAGCAGCGCTTGAACCGCCTCGGCGCTGCCTGTGCGGGCGCATATCATGAGCGGCGTTTCCCCGGTCCACCGGGTCGACTTCGGATCAGCTCCCGCCCTCAACAATCTCTCGACCATAGGAGCGCTACGATTCGTGCAGGCCTGCATGAGCGGCGTCACTCCATAGTCATCGGCCGAGTTGACTTTGGCGCCACTGCGAATCAGGAGGTCCGCCGTTTCCACATCATCGCGATTTGCAGCCCAGGCTAAGGCAGTCGTACCGTCGCCCTGTGCAGCATTTACATTCGCACCCTGCTCGATAAGCAGACGCGCCGCTGCGCGATCTCTATTCTTGATCGCATTCACGAGACGGAGATCGTCTTCCACAGCAGCGAAGCTGGTAACCGAAAACAGGAGCGTCAGCCACCAGCCGACCCCAATTGTATGTTTTGACCGCATGGTTTATCTCTTATGGAAAATTGCAATGCGGCCGAGACAATCGGCCGCATTGCGCTACAGGGCGAGGAGATCGAGCTTTCCGTTACTGTCCCCGAAGTTTTCGACGGGAATTCCCAATTTGTCCAGCAAGGTCAATTGGAAATTAGCGAGCGGCGTATCCTTTGGATACTTGATATGGCGTCCTCCCCGGATCTGGCCCGCTCCTCCTCCGGCTATTAGAAGAGGCAGGTCGATCACGGAATGACCATTGGCCTCGCTGATACCGCTTCCGTAGGTGACTATCAAGTGATCCAACAAAGAGCCATCCCCGTCAGGCGTCGATTGCAGCTTGTCCAGGTAGTAAGCGAACGCCTTGGATTGCAGCGCTTCGATCCGGACTACTTTTTCGATCTTCTGGCGATCCCCTCCGTGGTGCGTCAACGGGTGGTGCGCGTCGGGGATTCCGATCTCAGGATAAGGCCGCTCGGTCTTTTCGCGGCCTACCATGAAAGTGATCATGCGGGTGAGGTCGGCCTGAAAGGCCAGGATCTGCAAGTCGTACATCAGCTTGGCATGATCTTCGAAGGTGCCGGGGACGCCGCCAGGCCGTTCCATCGACGGCAACTCTCGAGAGCTTTGCTGCTCGGCGACCTGGATGCGCCGTTCGATGTCACGAACGGAATCGAGATACTCGGAAATCTTGGTGCGATCCCTCGGACCGAGCACCCTGAGAAGGTCATCCGTTGCCTCTCGCAACGAATCAAGGATGCTGTTGTTCCTGCGGAGTACAGCTCGCTGCTCTGCAGCGGCGGTGCTCCCCACGTCGCCAAACAAGCGCTCGAAGACTCTACGCGGATTCGTTTCCATGGGTATGGGCGACGTCGGGGTGCGCCAGCACAATGTATTGACGTAGGCGCAACTCCAGCCCTTCTCGCAAGCGCCTATAATCCCGGCGGAATCCAATCCGATTTCGAGTGATGCCAATTGAGTGTGTTTGCCGAATTCTTTCCCGATGATCTGGTCCAGGGAAATTCCATTCTGGATGTCCGCACCGTCGGTCCACTTCGGATGAACGCCCGTCAGGTATGCACCGCAGGGACGCTCGTGTACCCCGACCTCTTCCCCAGGCCATGCCTTGGCGATATTCAGGTTCAGTCCGGAGAGAACCAGTAAACGGTCCTTGAATGGTGCGAACGGTTGCAGAAGAAGCGGCAATTCAAAATCGGCGCCCACCGTTTTCGGCGTCCATCGATCCATGATCCTCCCGTTCGGAACATAGACAATGGATAAGCGCTTGACCGGTTTAACCTGAGCTCCTAACGCGGGAATCATTCCATCCAGTAGTGGTAAAGCCATCGCCGTTCCGAGGCCTCGCAGGAATGTTCGGCGCGGAATGGCTTTTTTGAATATCATCATTACTCGATCGTTGCGCCCTTTCGGGCTTACATTCGCTCCGCTCATGGCTCCTGCGACCTCCTCATCTGAAATGGCATGCTCCTGATTGTCCCCAAAACCAACGCCGACCAGCGGTAGTCTTCTCGCGCGGCTTCCCGCACGATCTTGCGAATGGCCGGCGCATCATAGTACTCCACTCCCCGGCCCAAAGCGTATGTAAGCATTCTTTCGGTGACCGTGGTGACGAACTCTTCGGGCCGGCTCAACAACACGTTTCGAAGCCCGGACGGACCATCGAGTTGCGTGCCATCCGGCAGTACTCCGGATGAATCGACGGGTACGTTCGCTTCAGTGGTGCGCCATCGACCGATCGCATCAAAGTTTTCGAGCGCGAAACCCAGGGGATCCATCGCTGCGTGGCAACTGGCGCAGGCGGGATTCTTGCGATGCTTCTCCATGAGCTGGCGCAAAGGCAACGGCTGGCCGGCGGTTTCGCTGTTTTCCAAGGGAGGAACGTTGGGTGGCGGTGGCGGTGGCGGCGACCCAAGAATATTTTCCTTCAGCCACTTTCCCCGCAAAACGACAGACGTCCGGTTGGCATATGAAGTAACCGTCAGCAGGCTGCCATGGCCCAGCAGTCCGCGGCGTGCGTCAAATGCCGGGTCAAGCGTCACACGCCGGAAATGGCTGCCGTAAACATTCGGAACTCCGTAGTGCCGCGCCAGGCGCTCGTTGAGAAACGTATAGTTTGCGTCTAAAAGCCTCATGACGCTTTGATCCGCGCGCAGCGTGCTTTCAATGAAAAGCTCCGTCTCCTGGAGGAATGCTTCCCGCAGGTTTTCATCGAAGTCTTCGAAAAGCTTTGGATCCGGCGTCTTCGCACGGAGATTGCGCAGGTATAACCACTGCTCGGCGAAATTTGTAACCAGGGTCCTCGAACGGGAGTCGGCGAGCATACGCCGAACCTGCTGCTCCAAAACCACAGGATCCCTGAGCTTTCCACTCTCGGCCAAATCCAATAGCTGATCGTCCGGTATGCTGCTCCACAGGAAGAACGACAAGCGGGAGGCCAGTTCCAGATCACTGATGCGGTATGCGGTGCCCGGCGCCAGATTTGCCGGGTCCCGTTCTATCCGGAACAGAAACTCCGGGCCGGCCAATATTCTTTCCAGGGCCGCCTGAATTCCAGCCTCAAAGCCTACCTCGTTTCGCTCGGCCTGATAAACGCGGAGGACGGTTTGGATGTCTTTATCCGTCACGGGCCGGCGATAAGCGCGCCGTGCCAGGGTCGAAAGTATCTTCCTGGCGCAGGGATCCTCGTCGGCAATGCCTGTGGGACGGCACACAAAAATCTTCTGGCGGGTAAGCGTGTCTCCAAGACCTCTTCCGTTATAGGGCCCGGTAATCACGATATTGTCGATGGCAGGCTCGCCACCTTTATACTGAACCATCTCAAACTGCGTCATACGGGGCCGAGACACACCTTCGGGCACTGAGTTATTCTTCAGGAACGTGACGCCGACCAGCCGCGTGCCCGCCTTCGCCTGAAAGCGCACTTCCAGGGGCTCCTCGGCTCCACCGTACTCGTACGCTTCGCTTGCGGGATCTCCTATTCGAGCTGCCTGTGAAAAAGGAGGTCCCGGGGTGCCCTTGAGTTCGTCGCCTCCGCCCACAATCAATACCTTGACTCTTTCGCCATCCAGCCGGAAGTCGAGTTGATGTGGCTCTGCAAGCCCGCGAATGTAGTGCCTGGAATTCCTTTGCAGGAAGACCCTGATCGTGTATTCGCCGTCGAGAGGAAAGTGATGGCGCACTGCTATTCCGCCACGCGAGCCAAACGGCAGGTCATCACTCATCCGATCCTCTTGCACGAGAAATTTATGGATCTCATACTTCTCGGAAAATGGACGGACTTCGGGTTCTCCGATTGCCTGGCGGCTGATCTTGCGCGCCGCATACATATATCTTTCCATCAATACCGGCGTCACTGAAAGGGCCTCACCAATGTTGTCGAACCCATGGTTCACTTCGTCAATCGGAAGCAGCGATTCAGCATCGATGTCGACTGCAAGCAAGTCGCGGATTGCGTTGGTGTATTCAGCGCGGTTGAGGCGATGGATGGCGGGCCTGCCTGGATTTGGGTTGGCTGCTGACGCGCGGTCGAGTTGTCCTTCCAGGTAGGCGACCAGGGAATCATGGCTGGCCTTGTCCGGCCGCCGTGCGCCCGCGGGAGGCATTGCGCCTGTCCGAAGCTTTTGCGCCACCTTTTCCCATAACGCCGCACCTTCGCCGACATTCTCGATATTCGCCTTGTCAAGCATCAGTCCTGCGATAGCGGATCGCTGATTGTGGCAGGTGACGCAGTAGCGGTCGAGAAGCGTTCGATTTGCTGAGGATGGCGCCGGAGCGCCGTTCGTGACCGGTGGAGCAGGATTTGAAGATTGCAGACTCACGGCCGGCGCGGAGCTCGCCAGCAGGATTCCCACCCACGCCAAAATCATCTTTATCATGAAAACTCCAGAAAAGCTTGGCGTGAAACTATCTTATGGCATGAACCGTGTCAAGGACGGCGCCTTTAAGACTCG
>CAMAWS010000227.1 GCA_945861845.1 Candidatus Sulfopaludibacter sp. SbA3
AGGGCGACTTCAAACGCCGGATCTGAACCCGCAGACTGCTCAATCAAGCTAAGTCCCTCGAATCTCCACAAGTCTTAAAGTTTTTGACGGGAGCGCCGATAAGACTGTTGAATCCGAGGGAACCGTCGAGTAGCTCGATGGGCTTTTTCGGTTCAATTGGAAAGAGGGAATTATGAAACGTATCGTATTTCTGATGAGCTTCTGCCTGTTGTTCGCTGGCGGGTTGTTTGGCAAGGACCACGCCAAGCTGGACCGGCACATTCGGGAAAAGTCTGCGAAGGGCAAGCAGAACGAGAAGATCACCGTCATTATTCAGCGAACGTCGCCGGCTGGGGTGGCGGACCTGGATGACATCAAAACCAAGGGTGGAAAGGTCAAGCGCCACATTGCGCGCATGAAGACCATCGTGGCGGAGATGACGGTGGCGCAAGTCGAGAAGATCAGCGACAACCCGATGGTTAAGCACATCTCGATGGATGAGCCGATCAAAGGCCATTCCGGCGAGTCGAATGTGGTTTCCGGCGCGGTCCTGGCGACACAGACCTACGGCGTGACGGGCGCCAATATTGGTGTTGCCATAGTCGACAGCGGCATTGCACCGCATCCGGACCTGGTCGTGGTGAAGTCGGTCGACTTCGTGGATCCCACCCGGAACGGCGGCTACGACGCCTACGGGCACGGAACACACGTTGCCGGCATTGTGGCCGGTTCAGGCGCATCCTCGGGCGGCGCGCACAAGGGCGTTGCCCCTGGCGTGAAGCTTGTGGACTTGCGCGCACTGGGCGCCAACGGCGGCGGATATAGCTCCGACGTTATTGCGGCCATCGACTGGGCCATCACCAACAAGAACGCGAACGACAACAATGGCCAGCCCCTGAACATTCGCGTGATCAATCTTTCGTTGGGCCATCAGCCCTACGAGTCCACTGCGGACGATCCGCTTGCAACCATCTGCCGCCTGGCGGTACAGAATGGCATTGTTGTTGTCGTGTCGGCCGGCAATTACGGAAAAGATGTGAACGGCCACACCGTCTACGGGTCGATCACGAGTCCCGGTAATGAACCCATGGTGATCACCGTTGGAGCGATGAGCACGTTCGGAACCGACAGCCGGTTCGACGATGCCGTGGCCACCTACAGCTCGCGTGGTCCGACGATGGTCGAACACCGGATGAAGCCGGACCTGGCGGCTCCCGGATCCCACGTGGCAGCGACGCTGGCAGCGGGCTCCTTCCTGGCCGTGAGCCATCCCGAACTGCAAGTCGACGGTCCCTACATGATGCTCAGCGGCACCAGCATGGCGGCCCCTGTGGTTGCCGGCACCGTGGCGCTGATGCTCCAGCAGAATCCGGGCATGACGCCCAACACCGTTAAAGCGGCCCTGATGTACACCGCCGAAAAACGCAATGTATCGGCTTTCTCGGTCGGCGCCGGATACCTGAATGCGGCCGGAGCCGTCAACATGGCGGCCAACATCAATCCAGCCGCAGCCGTGGGCCAATACTGGCTCCGGAACATGGGGTTCGACCTGAACTACTCCAACGTGATTGCCGGATCGCCGGCGGTCTGGGGAAAGACCATCGTCTGGGGTAAAGGCTACACTGGTAACGCTCTCTTCTACAACGCCCACGCCTGGGGGCAAACCATCGTCTGGGGCGACACGATCGTCTGGGATGAAACCATTGTCTGGGATGAAACCATCGTCTGGGAAGACACGATCATCTTTGGCGAGACCCTTGTCTGGGACGAGACCATCGTCTGGGACGAGACTATCGTCTGGGATGAAACCATCGTCTGGGATGAAGCGTTCTTCTAGGACCCACGGTAGCAACCCGGTGCGGGGAGTCCGCACCTTGCCCTTCTGATCTGGTTACCTGGTTTTGATGGCTTATCTTTAGACACGGAGCGGTTGTGATTCAGCAAATATTCAAATTCAGCGTTCTTCCTCTCAAAGCGCGGGTGGCAATTGCGATGTTTGCCATCTGCGGTGCGAGCGCGCTGGTGTGGGCCGCGCCCTCGCAATCTATCTCATCCCCGGTACGGTTCCTGTTCCTTCTTGCCCTGGCTGTGGGAACCGCTCACAAAAAATTCCATCTTTATAGGAACTCTTCGATTTCATTCCTGACTTCCGTGACGCTGCTGTCCGTACTTATAGCCAGTACTGCTGAGACACTCCTGATTGCGGTCTGCGGCGTTGCCGTGCAAACCTACTTTCCATCCCGAAGACTCGTGCCGCACCGAATGATCTTTAATCTCGGCATGATTTCCGTCACCGTTGCGGCCTCCTGCTGGATTTATGCCTTCTGTATGTCGCTCTCACAGGGAGGCACACCCAATCAGCTAATCGCCGTGATCGCGGCCTCATCGGTCTACTTTCTGGGAAATACGGTTTTTGTTTCGCTCATGATCGCCCTGACGAAGAATCAGAGCGTGTGGCGGCTGTGGCTGGACCACTTTGCCCCCAGCGCTCCCTCGTTCATGATCGCGGGACTGCTATCTCTGCTGGTTTCGCAAACGATGATGCGGCTGCCGGAAACCGTGGTTCTGGTCCTGATCCTTCCTGTCGTGATCGGCAGCTACTATTACTCCGTGCGCCTCGTCCGGTCGCCGGGTTAGGCGGCGTCCTCCCGGCCCGGCTTGATGGATTGTCAGGTCTTCTCTCGGGTTCTCTAATTCCGGGGGACGCACAAATCACGGAATTACGGTTCAATAACCGATAATCCGCCTCGCCTACAGCCTTTCTGATGCAGCCTTGTCCAACGCGAGATGGTTCTATATCCTGT
Source organism: Candidatus Sulfopaludibacter sp. SbA3 (assembly GCA_945861845.1). Lineage (GTDB taxonomy): Bacteria > Acidobacteriota > Terriglobia > 20CM-2-55-15 > 20CM-2-55-15 > CAMBFR01. The sequence continues at coordinate 2,784 of CAMAWS010000227.1, forward strand.
GTGCCTGTTGTCATGAAACGTAGCCTGATTTTCTTTGGGTTGTTCCTGCTGGCCTGGTCTGGCCGGATCCTCGCGCAGTCGCCGGCGCAGAAGGTCCAAACGGTTACCGTCGGCATTCCCGGGGTCGTCCAACGCGGGGCCACGATTGAGCTTGTGAAGGACGGGCTGGCCGGCGCCGACGATCCGATCGGTCTTCCTGACGGCAGTCTTCTCTTCACGGAACCGAACGCGAATCGCGTCTCGAAGCTCGGCAATGACAATCGAATCACGACGTTCATCGAGAAGACGAATGCCGGTCTGGGAATGTCGATGGATTCGCAGGGACGCCTCATTCAGGCGCAATCCGCGGACGGCCAGACAAAGATCGCGGTGATTTTTCCGCGCGGCAGCGAACGAGTCATTGGAGACAACTATAATGGCCGGCCTTTCAGCCGCCCGAACGACCTCATCGTGGACAGGAAAGGCGGCGTGTACGTGACGGACCCGGGCCTTACCGGAACGAACGTTCAGCAAATGCAGCAGGCGCAGGGTGGGAAGCCGCTCGCTCCGCGGTTGCCGCCGGCCGTGTACTACATTCCTGCCAGCCCTGCCGGAGGCGAGCCGGTTCGGATTGCGGATGGGATCGAACGTCCCAATGGAATCACGCTCAGTCCGGACGAACGGACGTTGTATGTGAACAACACCAACGGAATCTACATGCTCGCATTCGACGTTCAGCCCGATGGTACCGTGCGCAACCGCCGAAACATCGGGCCGTTCGAAGGACGGAGTCAAACACCCAACGGCATTCCCGGCATCATGACAGGCGCCGACGGCTTGACAATCGACGCCGCCGGCCGCCTCTACGCCGTCACATCGGCGGGCATTGAGATCTTCACGCCTGAGGGCAAGCCTCTCGGCGTCATTCGCATGTCGTGTGGAGGAATGGATTGCCAGGGCCTCGCTTTTGCCGGACCGGAGAAACGGACGCTTTACATTGCGGGACGGGGTTCGCTCTGGAAGATTGAAATGCTTGCCAAAGGATTCACCGGACGAGCAAAGTAGTTGGGTTTGTATTCTGGGGACAGACTCCGAAATGCCGAGCGGGCATTCGAATCTTCCGGAAACTGGGTTGCGAGCGCAATTGGTTTCCGGGAAGTAATCCGGAGTCTGTCCCCAGAATCCAAGGAGACATTGATGAAACGGAGAATGACTCAATGCTTGCTCGGTATAGCCCTGGCTGCTGGCTTGGTCGGTTTGCGCGGAGAGGGGAGCCTGTCGGCTCAAAGCGCCGTGTCGGCGGAGACGGCTGCCCAGCGATGCCAGGCTCTGCTGGGTAGGCTGCTGCCCTCCGCTTTAATCGGCTTGCCGACCAACGGAGGTGTTGTTGTGTCGGCATCATTAGTCATGGCGGGTGATTCTGGAAATCGGAACGGAGAATTCTGCAGAGTCCTGGGAGCCATTCGGCCCGTAGACCCGACGGCTCCAGACATTCACTTCGAAGTCAACTTGCCCACCAACTGGAACAACCGCTCATTGCAGATGGGCGGCGGTGGCTTCGACGGTTCGGTGGTCACCGGGCTCGGCGGCGCGGCCAATCAAATCGCCTCTGCTCCAACACCGCTTGCTCAGGGCTACGTCACGATGGGCAGCGATTCCGGTCATGAAGGAAGCGGCTTCGACGGTTCGTTCGCCCTGAATGATGAAGCGCTGGCGAACTTCGGACGGCTTCAGGTAAAGAAAACCCATGACGCCGCCAGGTTTCTGATGAAGGAGTACTACGGCTCGCTGCCCAGGCACTCATACTTTGCCGGCGGATCTCAGGGCGGCCACGAGGCCCTCATTGCGGCCCAGAAATATCCTGAGGATTACGATGGCGTGATCTCTCAGTATCCCGCCTACAACATCATGCTGATGCACCTCGGTTCCAACTACTTCGCAAAAGCTCTTTATGGGAAGGGTGGTGCGGCATGGATTAATCCGAACAAAGTGAAAAGCCTGGTGGCCTCTGTATACAGTGCATGCGACGGACTCGACGGAGCGGCAGACGGAATCATCAGCAACGTGCCCGCCTGCAACAAGGCATTTACGATCGACACTGTTAAGACGAAATTGCGCTGTCCCGGAGGTAACGATTCCGGCGACACGTGCCTGTCGGAGGCACAAATCGAAACGGTGGAGGCCCTGAATTCACCATTCAGTCTCGGGTTTCCGACCGACAGCGGGTTGACCACGTATCCCAGGTGGCCGATTCTGGAAGGCGCCAGGTTTCTTGTTAACACTCTCGGCGATAAGGCCAGGCCCTCGGTACCACCTGCCGCCGGCGACGCGTTTCAGTACAAACCGTCGGATGCAACGATACGGTACCTCATCACGAGGAACCTGACGCTCGATACGCTGACCTTCGATCCAAATGCATGGGCCGCCCGGATCGTGGAGATCTCCGGCATCATCGACACGAACAGCGTCGATCTCACCCCGTTCATGAACAAAGGAGGCAAGCTCATTCTCATGGTTGGAGCAATCGACGATTCCATAACGCCGCACAACACGCTGGATTACTACAACCGTCTTGTTGCGAAATTTGGACAGGCGGCGCTGGATTCCTTTACCCGTTTCTATTACATCCCGGGCTTTGGACATGGAAATGGCGTGTTCAACGCAAAATTTGATTCCCTGGCAGCCCTCGACGCGTGGGTCGACAAGGGAGTCGCGCCAGGTACGCTCACCGCAACCGACGCCAATCCCGTCAGTAACGGCCGAACCCGGCCACTATGTGCTTATCCCGGGTGGCCGAAGTACGAAGGCTCAGGAGATGTGAACCTTGCTGCAAGCTTCAAGTGCGCGCAGTGAATCGAACCGATCGGGCTAATTTTCAGTCTCCTGAAGAATAGTCTCGACTTTTCTTCAGCCCACATTAGAATCGACAAATGGATCGTTTGCCTTACATGCGTTTGTGGGACGAACTGTCGCGGTCCAAAGCGATGATATTCCTGTCCGGTCCACGCCAGGTGGGGAAGACGACGCTGGCCAAGACGATTGCGGCACGCTTTCCGGCTTCACTCTATTTCAATTGGGATATCCGTGACGACCGCGCCCGCCTTCTGAAGGACCCCTCTTTCTTCACGCAACTGGATAATCCCGGCCCCGGACCGGCGCTCGTGGTCCTGGATGAGATTCACAAGTATCGGAAGTGGAAGAACTATCTGAAGGGCGCCTACGACGCGCACGCAGGGC
>CAMAWS010000228.1 GCA_945861845.1 Candidatus Sulfopaludibacter sp. SbA3
AAACGAACGCCAAACACCGGAGCCATACTGTCAATCGGGCATGAAAGCGCCAAAGAATCGTCGGCCTTAACTGCCGCCCCGCTCTGGTCAGCTTCGCACAGCGCTGGACCACAGTTTCTGTTACTAACGACGTCCCATGTGGGCGTCCCATACTGTCAACACGCTGGTGATGGTCCATCGCCGAGGTCATGCGGCAAGTCAAGGCGAAGTTCGTAGTGGGTACTTTGTATTGGGGAATCATGACCGCGTGATTCGGAAGATCCAGGACCAGTTCGTGTGGGTCAAGGATATCGCCGAAGTCAACATTCGCCAACAGCCGATTGTGCTTTGCCACTATGCCATGCGAGTTTGGCATCAGTCCGGGCGTGGTGCGTGGCAGCTTTACGGCCATTCCCACGGCAAACTGCCTGCCGCAGAGGGTAGCCGAAGCCTGGATGTCGGCGTCGATACGAATGCATTCCGGCCATACTCGTTTGGTGAGATTCAATCAAGATTCGCCGACGTGGAGTAGGCAGGTCACCGCCGCTTGAGGCGGGCAACAATGGAGGGGATGCCCCATCGTCAGATCATCTGGGACCGAACCAAGCTCTACGACGAATTGCGGGAGAAGCCGACCGTTCAAGTGGCAAAGGACTACGGGATCTCCGACGTGGGACTCGGCAAGGTTTGCCGCCAACTGAGCGGCGACGCAAAGAAATGGGGCTCACCGTCGTCAGGCAGCCACTCCATCCGATGGAAATCGTTCCGCGCGTGATCAGCCACCTCCCCGTTCAGGTTCAACAGCCGCGACTTTCGGAAGATCTGGAGGCACTCGGGCGTTGGGAGGCTGTTCCAGAAAACAAGATTCAGGCATCACCCGATCTTCTGAACCAGCACCCGTTGGTAGCCAAGTGGCACCCAAGCCAAGTCCGATGAACGCGGCTATTTGGTTTCCCGTTCAAAACAGTGTCTGGACGTGTTGGTCACTCACGATCAATTGGATCGCGTGCTTCGAATTCTTGATGGCTTGATCCGCGGCCTTCTTCATCGCGGACACTCGGTGGTTGTTGGCGGAACGGAACCCTTCGCGACCGTTGTGACGATCCACGGTGAGCAGTTGTCGTTTGCGATCAAAGAGAAAGTCACCCGTCGAGATCGAGAACTGTCGGCAGCGGACCAACGCGAGCGCCAACGAAATCCATACCGCTACTATCCGAAAGAGTACGTCTACACGGCCACTGGTGACCTGACGCTTTCCATTGATGACGATGGTGTCTTTGGAGTACGAAAGCTGTGGGCAGATACACGGCGATCCAGGTTGGAGAACTTTCTCAATGACATCACTTTCGGGTTCGCACGTGCTGCGGAACGGAAGCGGGAGCAACGACTCGACAACCAGCGACGGGACCAGCGCGAGTGGGAACGAACGCGGCTTGAGAAAATGGGGGCCATCCGTTTGGAGGAAGCCCGAATCGAAGGGCTCAACAAGCAGGTTGATCACTGGCATCGCAGCCAACTCATCCGCGCCTATGTGGGCGCCCGCAAAGCTTCGCCGTCTGCCGCCAGTGTGGCTGATTTGGATGCGTGGGCCCACTGGGCATTGGCTCAGGCGGATCGGCTCGACCCGCTCACACCGAGCCCGTCTTCGGTGGTCGACGAAAAGGCGAAGTACAGAATCTACTGAGAAATCACGGTGGCCTTTGCTCAGAAGGCCGCTCTTGTGGAATTACCCCCGTTTCTCATTTGAACGGTCCGGTGCGTTCCCCCGATTCGATCCCGGGCTCGAATTTGGGACAGCCTTGGTGCTCAAACGTCAGAAGACCAGCTCGCGGAGAAGTTCGATTCATGCAAACGCCCCAATCCGCGCCCAATACTCCATCAAGGATGGCAAAGTGCCGACAACCGCCGCTACAATCGGCATCGTCGCGATAGCGCTTGCCGTAGGGTTCAAAATCGGAATCCATCTCGACGGCGAGTTCAAGAAGCCGCTCGTGCGCCCCGTGGTGCTCGGGTGAAACATTGGCGATGTCGCTGGTAAACCCAGTTTGATCGTCCCAGTCCACCGTTGGCGCATCACTCCCCTTAACAAGTCTCATTTTGCCCACCTGTCATGCGGCCCGATCTGTTTCTGCCCGTTTGATCCACTTGGCAATTTCTGTTGCCGTGGCACCGATGGTCAGTAGCGACCGCATCATGAGGTCAAGCGACACGGATCGGTCGCCTGCTTCCATCTTTGCGACACGCGACTGGCTCGACCCCAATCGTTCGGCCAAGACTGCCTGCGTCAGTCCCCGGCGTTCCCGAAGTTCGCGCACTCCGTTGGCGAGTGCGAGCTTCAGCTCAAGAAAGCGAGCCTCTTCCTCGCTCAATTGCAGAAACTCTGTGGTATCACCAACTACCCAGCCCGCCCGTTCCAAACGTTTCCTTTTGACACTGTTCATATTCACTCCTTGTCCGCCACCGCTCGTAGGTATGTCGCCAAACGCTTCCGGCAGATTTCCAGTATCTGAACCGGAGTCGTCTGAGTCTTCTTGTTGAATACATCGAGGATGACGATTGCATCTGCGGCGACGTAGTAGACGATTCGCCATGTCTGACCACGATCATTAATTCGCAACTCATGGCACTGGCCGCCGATTGATGGCATCGGTCTCGAATGAGGTAGGCTCAGCCCATGCCCTTGCTGAAGCCGCCTCAACAACAGGCCGGCCTCCAGCCGAGCCGGTTCGCTGAACGGGGGCGTTTTCACCTCTCCCTTGAGCCAAACGAGCGGTCTGTCTCCACGGTTTGCCATCCTGCAACTATGTCTAATATGACATAATTCGTCGGCCAATGCGCGGCTGGGATTCCCTGCGGATGATTCTCCGGATGCAGGGTGCCAGCAACGGCGGCGGTCGGTGTCACATGGTTCACTTGGTTTTCAGCAAACGCTGAAAACGGCCTTTCTATTGAAAATGCCTGGCGGTGCCGTGCCTACCGCAATACATCAAGCCTTCAGTGCGGTGAGGCTGGCGCGTCAGGAAAGACTGTCAAGCGACGGGTACGTGCGAATAGAGGGGCTGGTTCACGCCGGCGGCCCGCGCCGCAGTGCTCACTTCGGCGAGACGGCACCCGTGTGCCAGGAGACGACCGCCATCGAGGGCCACCCATTGGCCAGCATAGGGTCCGGATTCGTTCGCGAGCCAGGCCAGTTCTTCCCGCCGTTCGTTCATTGGCTCCGTTGATTCCGATCTGACATGCACAGTCAGTAGGACCCGCTGGCCCTCGTGCAAGGTTAGTGGTTCAAGCGGATGAAACACGCCGTTGCTGTAGATCGCTTCGATCTGCCGAGCCATGCCCATCATTGTATCTTCCGAGGAGAGACTTAGCTTAGCGGAGAAAGTTCGGATGGCGCTGGACCCGAATTGCATCAATGAATTCGCCCGAAAGCTTCCACGATTCTCCGCGCAATCTGGGAACGAGATCGTGCCAGATTCGCTCAATGGCCGCAACGGCTTCGTCATCGGGAAACGTGATGCCCGCAGGAAGCAGTGGCACAACGTCTTCCGTCAAACTGCGTTCAAGTCGGTCCAACAAGCGCTGCTCTGCAGCGGCGCGTCCGATGATTACTCCTTCGAGACCCAGGTAGTGCTCGAAGCATCTGATGAGCTTGTCCGAATCCATGTTCAACTGTTTTAGGCCTTCACTCAGGTCAAACAGGTCGCGGTTCTTTCGGCGCTGCAGGAGCGCACGGAGCTCCGTGCCAAACAGTTCCTCGGGCTCGAACGAGACGATGTCCACCTTCCCGCTGTACCACGCGCTATCGACCTTAAAGGGATAACGCCGGACAGGGAAGAAGCTCGTATGCTCGCGGGTGTTGATCTCGACCTTGATCTTGCGTTTGGAGTTGGGCTCACCCTCCGGCGCGAATCGGAAGGTGAGGTGCATCGTAACCGTCCGAGCAACCCAGGTCACTCCCGCGAAGCAGCCCAACGGGCGGGGGTGAGATCAGCGACCTCGGAAAGCTTCTTTCGGGCCAAGCCGGGGAGCACAGCGGCGAGATATTCCTTGACGGGCACACCCAAGCGGCGGCAGGACTCGACCACCGAAAGAATCGCCGCGACCTTGGGACCGGACTGGGCGCTACCCACGTGCAGCCAGTTCTTGCGGCCCAGAGCGACCGGTCGCATGGAGTTCTCGGCCAGATTGTTGCTCAGCTCGACCTCGGCGTAATCGAAACATCGGCGCAGCTTGGGCCACATATTTAAGGCGTACGCCACGGCTTGCCCCAGCGCGCTCTTGGGCAGCACGGTCTGGCGCAGCTTTTTGCATTCGGCGTGGATCTCGGCTGCCCAGGAATCGCCGTGTTCGCGGCGCGGCGCGAGACGTTCTTCGGCACTCAGCTGTTGCTCCCGCGCGTGACGGTCGACCAGAAACAGCGCGTCCAATGCGCGTGACCATCGCGATGGTTTCGGCAGCTTGTGGATTTACTTTCACCGCATCGACGAACTTGCGCCGCGCGTGCGCCCAGCAGCCGACGTGCACCAGCTTGGGTCCGCCGATGTTGTCGTAGGCCTGATAGCCGTCGGTTTGCAGAATCCCTTCCCAGTTGCCCAGGAACTTTTTGGGGCCCTCGCGCCCGCGGCCCAGTTGAAACTCAAACACCGTTTCCCCATCCGGCTTGCCGTATTGCCACAGGTAGGCCTGGTGATTTTCACCACGCTTGTCATGCATCTGGACGGGAACCGTGGTCTCGTCAGCTTGTAAGTAAGACGCGCTCAGCAGATCCCGCCGCATCGCCGCGATGATGGGCCCCAGCACCTCGCCCACGCGCATCACCCAACCATCGAGCGTCGCCCGGCTGAGATCCACGCCCGCTTCGCGTTCCAGAGTGAGCTTTCGGGAAGGCTGCGTACATCAGGCTGACAGGTAAGATTTGTCTGCTATTGTGGTGCGTTCAATGCGCGGATTCGTCGGGCTCATCCGTATGGGATTCCAGGGCGTCCGCGATCCGACTGTACAGCTGGCGAAGCTCCTTCTCGAGTTTCTTGATTTTTGCGTGGTTTGCTTCTGCCGCTACGTAGCCCGCCAGTTCATCCAGATCGTCCAAGATGAAACGATAAAACGGCCGCTCGCCGGGGCTAGGTACGACCCGCAAACGGTCCGTAAGGTTGTTGCCGGCGAAGGTGTGTTTCATGATCAGGTCACGCTCGCGCTCGGTCAACTCCAGAGGAATCTTTTCGCCGACAGCGATCCGCTTCCGATGCTTCACTGGACCTCCACGGACGGTTTGGCCATTACCTCGCCTTTCCCGTTGCTAAGATCCGGCGAACCGAAGTGCGTCCGATTCGTACCCGGCGGGCGATCTCGGCTTTGCTGACGCCAGCACGATGCAGTTTCCGGATTTCTCCAGCGTGGACCGCCGCAGTTGCCGGCCGGCCGAGGCGTTTGCCGTTCTGCCGTGCGTGGGCCATGCACCATGCTGATCGTCGCCTCTTGAACCGCATTCAAACACCAGCCTCTCCTCCTCCTAGGAAAGACGACTATGAACCCTCCCCCTCCGTGGGTTTTTCGTCCGACACTTTGCTTTCCCTCCGCGCTCTCGACGGTTTCGGCGCCTCGTTCCTGCTGCGGCAGGGGCCCTAAACGTGCCACCGGCCATCCACCGATTACGGCTGGGACCATCCCGCCGGTATGATTCAGAATCAGCTATTTTGCGACGGAAAGTAGGTAGATCAGGATACTTGAAGTGTTACCATCTGATTGCAGGTCCGCTGCCGGTATTGCGCGAACCCTCATGGCGCCACAAACCGACGTAGTCAATCTTCTTACATTTGAGAATAGCTACGCCCGTCTGCCCGACAGATTTTTTACACGCCTTGGGCCGACGCCGGTCGTCGCGCCGCGCCTTATCCGGCTGAACGAGCAACTCGCCCGGCAACTCGGGTTCGATCCTGGCGCACTGGCAACGCCAGATGGCTTGGAAATCCTTGCCGGGAACCGCGTGCCCGAGAATAGCGAGCCGATTGCT
>CAMAWS010000229.1 GCA_945861845.1 Candidatus Sulfopaludibacter sp. SbA3
GGACCCGAATTCGATCAACGTCACCGGAACCATGGGCTAGTTGCTGGCGGGCTTCTTTTTGCTCGACTTGGTGACGTTCGGTTGCGGGACAACGGACGACGTAGTGTAGATATCTAATGTCGTCGGATCCACACTGAGGCCGTGCGGACGGCCTTCGACCTTGATCACATCGATCATCTTTCCGTCCTTATCCAACACTGTTACGGCGCCGGCATTGACGTCGCTCACGTAGATGTTATCGTCGGCGGTCACGACCAGGTTGCCGCGGCCCGGCGCGTGATAGTTGGCAAGAAATTTTCCGTCCTTGTCAAACACGGCGACGCGCTTGTTGTCGCTATCCGACACGAGGACGCGGCCTCTGGAATCCACGCCGACGCCGTGAGGCAGTTGAAGCTGGCCGGGGCCGTTGCCCTTGGTGCCACCGAACATCCGGATATACTTGCCGTCCTTGGTGAACTGGACGACGCGTGAGTTCACGTATCCGTCGGACACGAAGATGTCGCCTGCAGCGTTGAACGCGAGGTTATTCGGGCGATTGAACATGTCGCGGGAGGTGTTGTCGCCAGCCATGCCCTTCTTTCCCAGGACCATGACAACCTTTCCGTCTTTATCAAACTTATTGACCACATGATCGTTGGGATCGGTAGCCCAGATGGTTCCTTCGCGGTCGATCTGAATGCTATGGGCCTGGTTGAACAGCGCCTTCTCGCCCCACGCCTTCACGAACTTCCCGTCCGTCGTGAATTCGCGGAAATACGGCGCGACGCGCATCAGCACAACGACGCGTCCCTTGCCGTCGGCGGCTACCGACGATGTCTCACCGCCCCACGGCACTTCCGGAGACAGTTGAGCCCACTTTGCGTTCACGTCATAAGCGTTGAACAGGCTTGCCAGAGTGGACAGTTGAGCGAACGCGCCGGTTACCAATACACCGGCGACCAGTAGTGTCAGAAATGCATACTTCTTCATGAACCGATCCTCCTATTCAGCAGAAACTTTCTCATTGTTTATAGCTTCTCTTGGTCTATCCCAGCCGAAACTGAAAGCTACCGATCAGCCTGGCTAACGATGTAAATGGCGCGAGCCACTGCCTCTTATCGAGCCAATTAACGTACGGACTCAGCAGCGAGGCCAGAGTCACGGGCGAAATCGTGGTGAATAGATCTGACGGGGCCGGAGCAAACCTTAACGCGACCGCAACCAGCGGCGCGGTGCTGTTGATCTGCATCGTTCCCACAAAGTTCGCCGGCACCGTCAACAGATCAGAGACAAATGCAGATTTATGATTCCGTTGGTTTAGAGGATTTGTCGTTGCAACTACTAAAACGCCTTCGGTGTTCATCAACTGCAGTGTGACATCGGCAATAGCAGTGGTACTGGGGTTGGCATAGGCAACGCCGGTCCTAAAATTCCCCAATGAATCGACAAAGACCGCCTGTCGCGCGATAGGACTGGCGGAAGGCACCCCCGCCTCGGCAATCAGGCCATTGGGGCCAAACAAGGAATAATATGCCGTCCCTGTGATAACCCCAGTGGGTGCTGACACCGTCGCGAAGCCTGCCTGAAGCGCAGCCGTACCCGTAGATGTGAATTTTTGGGTCTTATTTGGCCCTAACTGAAAGCCGATCGTCCCGGTTGTAGCGGCACCGGCATTGTCCACAAATGCGACATTCAGAGCCGTGCCATCGGACTTCGTGAATGTAATTGATCCGCTGACGGTAGCTGCCCCCGAGGGGTTCGTCAGCAAGATCGTCGTCTTGAACGATTGCGCACCAAACGCGCCGTCGGCAATTTGCGGAAAATAGAACGTCGTCTGCGCTGAGGCAAAGACCGCTGTGGAAAGGACAAACACGAGAGTCAAAACAGCGCGTTTCATGGTAGCTCCCCTGCCCATACTTTGCTTAGCGCATGGGGGAACGCTAAGGACTACTGGGCTCTGAAATCGTTTCAGGAATTTGTGTCGATGCTGCAATACCGGTCTCGCCAATCTTCTTCAACTCTTCGGCGGCTTCATTTCGGAAACCCGCCCGGTCAAGAGCCAAAGCCAGAAGCCTCCGCGCTTCCTTGTCGTCCGGCCGCCAATCCAATACCGTTCTCAGGCGCGGAATAGCTGCATCAAATCGACCATTCTTATAGTGGACAACAGCGAGGTTATATTGCGCTGGCCAGTAGTCCGGATTCAAGTTTAAAGTGCGCTCGTAGGACCGCAATGCGCGCTCGCTTTCGCCCATTGAGACCAGCGCGTTTCCCATATTGTTCCAGGCCGGCCAGTAGCCGTCCTGCTGCGCAATCGCGCGCTCGTAATAGGCAACCGCCACGGGGAAGTTTGCCTTGCGTTGCTCGATCAGTCCCAGGTTGTACAACGCCTCCGGAAAAGAACGCTGCAGTTCCAGCGCGCGAAGAAACGAACCACGTGCTTTATCCGGGTCCAATTCCAGATACGCTCCGCCGAGATTGAACCATACGCGCGCTTTTCCCGGAGCGTGTTTGACGGTGTCTTCCCACAAGGAAACGTCCGAGGCCCAGACCCTCCCCCGCTGAACCGTCAAAACGGCGAGAACCACTACCAGTCCCGAAAGGATCCATGTCCGCCGCGGAAGCTTCGCGAGACTCCAGCCGGCAAGCATTGCAAACGCGAGCATTGGCAAATACAAACGGTGCTCAAAAGCCGCATCGGCGCTGGGAACCAGGCTCGATGTGGGCGCCAGCAATATGAAGAAAGCGAGTCCCGCCAGACCTGGCACCCGCCATTTCGCGCTCCTGTACATCCGCCACGCTCCGAAAAGGATGACTGACAATCCGAGAATCTGCGGCAACGGCTGGAATTCATCGAATTGATACTCCAGCGATTGCGGATATGGAAACACGAGCAATCGAAGATAGGTATAGGCGACGCGCGTCTGGGTCACAAAATAGGAAAACGGCGTGATGGTGTTCATCATACCGATCCCGACCGTTGATTCCTCCCAGTACAAGAGCAAGCCGAGCGCAGCCACGCCGAGAGTCAGCGACGCGGCCGCCATGGAAATCCTGTAGCGATGGTTCCACAGCACTGCCACAGCCAGAGGGATCGCGATGGCCGATTCCTTGCTTTCAAAGGCGCACAAGAACAGGACGGCTGCCCAGCCATGACGATTCCCGGCAAGCGCGATCAAGCCAAGCAGCGAGAAGAAGCATGCGAGAAGAATCGAGCGCTGGTAAACGTAGAGCACAGATTCGGTCTGAATCGGATGGGAGAGAAAGATCACGGCAGCCGCAATGGCTGTCCATCGCTCGAGAAATCGCCTGAGCAACAGGAGGATCAGTACGGCATTTGCGATGTGCAACACGATGTTGACCGCATGAAAGCCAACCGGACTGGCGCCGCCAATGAGGTGGTTCAGATAGAACGTGAAGAACGTCAACTGACGCAAATAGATCGGATTCAGGAAGTGACTCCATTGCGCCGGGTTGGTGACGTTGCTGTCCTTCAGGATCAGGACATCGTCAAAATGAAATGGATCATTGATGGACGCTCCGAAAAGCAACAGCCCAACGCAAACCAGGCCGGCCGTGATTTTCAGCGTCTCGGGATCGTTGCTAAGCTTCATTGCGTTTGTTATAGTCTGGCCTCCGAATTATAGTCTCACCCCCTCCCGAAAACATGAGTATCGCCGTTGTACACGACTGGCTGAATGGAATGCGTGGAGGGGAAAAGGTCCTCGAAGAGATCCTTCGCCTCTATCCCGATTCCACCATTTACACGTTGTTTCATGAGCGCGGAATGGTTTCTCCATTCATCGAGTCGCATCGAATCGTTACGTCGTGGCTCGACAGAGTTCCCGGGGTCTATAAACGATATAGAAGCCTGCTGCCGCTCTTTCCGGCTGCCGTCCAGTCATGGAACCTCGAACACTTCGGCCTGGTAATCAGCTCGAGCCATGCCGCCGCAAAAGGCGTCCGGTGCGGCAAGACCGTCCACGTTTGTTACTGCCACACGCCGATGCGGTACGTCTGGGATGCCGAGGACGACTACAGGATTGGACGGCTGCGCCGCGCGGCGCTCGCGACGGTCCGGTCGCGGCTGCAGCGGTGGGATTGCGAGGCTGCCCAGGGAGTTTCGCACTTCGTATCGAACTCCGGGTTCGTTCGGGACCGCATCCGGCTGTATTACGGCCGCGACGCCGAAGTCATTCATCCGCCCGTCGACACGGATTTTTATTCGCTGGCCCCGGCCTGCCGTGAAGATTTCTACCTGGCCGCGGGCGCGCTGGTCCCGTACAAACGATTAGACCTGGTCGTGGACGCATTCAATAAGCTGGACCGGAGGCTGATCATCGCAGGCAGCGGACCGGAAAGCGCACGCCTGCGCCGTATGGCCGGACCGAACATCGAATTCCGGGGCTGGGTCTCAAACGAGGAGTTGCGAAACCTTTATCGATCTGCGCGCGCCCTGGTTTTCGCCGCGCGAGAGGATTTCGGCATCGTCACTGTAGAGGCGCGGGCATGCGGATGCCCTGTCATTGCTTTCGGCGCGGGTGGATCATCGGAAACCGTGCAGGATGGCGTCAACGGTATTGTTTTTCCGGAACAGGCGCCTGGCGACGTGATTCGCGCCGTCAGACTGTTCGAAACCTTAACGTGGCCCGCAGACCGGGTCCGATTTGGAGTGGAGCGTTTTTCTCGTGAAGTATTCCGATCAAAATTTGGGGAATTCGTCGCTGGCCGGACGAGACCGCCCCGGAAGCCAAGGGAACTCGAGACCCAGCCGGCATAGATCCGTTCACGGACTCGCGGGTTTTGTAAAGCGAATGCTCGACGCCACGATTTCGCTCGCGGGATTGATCGCATGCGCTCCCCTGCTGGTAATCATCGCCGCAGCCATCTGGATTAAAAGCGGCCGGCCGATTTTCTATTCGCAAACAAGGGTCAGCATGGATGGCCGGCGCTTCAGTATCCGCAAGTTTCGAACGATGCACATCGATGCCGAGACACTGCTGGGAGCAGTATGGTCGGTCCCGAATGATCCGAGATGCACGAAAATTGGCAGCATCCTGCGGCGCCTTGGCCTCGACGAACTTCCTCAACTCTGGAACATCTTGCGCGGCGACATGAGCCTGGTTGGTCCACGGCCGGAACGCCCGGAGTTTGTCCGTGAGTTCCGTCAGGAACATCGCAACTACGACCTCCGGCACACGGTCCGTGCAGGCCTCACCGGGTACGCGCAGGTTCACGGATGGCGTGGATACACGAGCGTTGAAGAAAGGCTCAGGCACGATCTCTACTACGTGAGGAACTGGTCGTTGGCGCTCGATCTGAAGGTGCTGTTTGAAACCCTGATTCGGGGTTGGAGCGAAAGAACGCGAATTGGAGTCCCAAAATGATTGTGCTTCAAGCGTAGTCCCCGCCTGCTCGAGGTCTTCTTGAGGACAGCAACAGCCTATAGGACTCAACCGTGGTGCTGGATCTCGACGGTAAGCTGTGGGCGCGGGGCTTCAGCCCCGTGCAAAGTTCCAGAAACTCTCTGTTTGATCCTGGAACGGGGCTGAAGCCCCGTTCCCACCGGTAGACCGAAACGTCCGAACTTCGACAACTCCTGTCAGTTCACCCGCCGGATACGATTCTGTGGACCCGGCGCGACGGGAACATGGATACTGAAGTACTTCTCTAAAAGGTCCACATCCGTTCCCCATCCCCGCTGGTCCGTCCCCCGCGTCAGCACCGTAAAGTTATCTCCGCCTTGGGCAATGAAATCGTTTACGGCAATCCAATAGCGATCACCTGCAACCACGGCCGCGCCCTTGAGCCTGATGCTGGCGGGATCCACGCGCTGGCCGGCGGGTTTTGCCGCATCCCACGTATAGGAAAACCCTGAGGACACCTGAAGTACCCTCGGACTGCGTTCGTTGGCGCCAGCCCACTGCTGTTCCAGCAGATCGTGAATATCGCTCCCGAAAACGGATATCGTCAGGACACTGTTGCC
>CAMAWS010000230.1 GCA_945861845.1 Candidatus Sulfopaludibacter sp. SbA3
GGCGAAAGACTCTAGCCACGGGCGTCAGCCCGTGGTTCAAACACGCACATTATGTTTAGCCCCAGCGGGGCGGCATAAAAGACAAGTATCGTGCTATGCCGCACCTGCGGTGCTGATGTTCGGTATTTCCGTCAACCACGGGCTGACGCCCGTGGCTAAGGTGTTTCGCCGCGCCGCGGCGTTCGATTCAAACTCTAAGCAGTACAAGCTCGGCCCGGACAAATCATTTCCCTGGCAGGAGACTGTTTCTCACGACGTTGTTCACATTCTTGCTCATCGCCGCATCCGCATCGACCGGCAACAGGAAGCCGGACCGCACAAGACTATTGATGGCGTTCTGCAGCAGCGAAGAATAGGTCTCGATGTTCCGGTAACGCTCTTCGATCGACAAGCGCGGATCACCGCTTGCAAGCCGGTCCGCCCTGGTTTTCGGGAATGGAATGTACTGGCCTGAAGCTTCACAACCATCGTTGTTTTGCGGCCCGGAGCGGAGCGCCCAGCCTGTGTAAGTCGCCAGCGGCACCTGGACCTCCGGAAGGCGAATACCGGCAACGTCATTACCGTCCTCATCCGTCAAGGGCACAAAGCTCGGGTAAATCGGACCGTTCGCCGGATTGTCCTGGTAGGGCGCAGTGAATGCCGGCGGGTTAATTGTCGGGATACCCGTCTTATAAAAGTCCGGCCCGTAGTTCAGCAGATAGCGTGTTGTCTTGAAACCCGTGTATGTGACACCCGGTATGTGGGGGAATCGGGTTGAAGCCTGGTCGGGTTTTACCAGCGTGCCATTCGAAAGCTTCGGGACCTGGCTGGAGGGTGGCAGCGTTCCGGCTGTGACCCATTTGTCCAATGCGGTGAAGAGAGCCCGCTGCACGGCCTGCGAATCGAGGGGATTCAGAAGCTGCTGGCAGTTACCCATCGATGCGCCATTCCCGGTTCCGTGCTGCATGCTGGACATGAAATAGATCCGCGTGAAAGGCGAGTCCGCCAGATCCTTCGCGCCGGCCGGATCGGTTGTCATCAGCGATGCGGCCTTCACCCAGTACTCGTTGGCGGAAAAGATCTCCATGGCAAATGGACAGGTGTGTGTCGCCGCGCACTTTGCATAGCGGCTGTCTGTCCTGCCGGTAACCGGGTCATTTGTCACGACGTTCGCAAACGGAAAGCGCCCTTCGACAAACAAGTGATCCTGCCGGTTGCGCTCGGTTCGTCCAGGCTGCGACCAACGATAATTCATGCTGATGCCGTCGCCTGCAGCGATCCACTGCATCATGCCGTCGAAGACCTGCTTCCCGTTCTCCGCCTGGTTAAAGCCGAGATATCGGAAATCGTTCAGAAAACGCCCCGGTTGTGACTGGACCTCCGTGTAGATCCTGGTGATGTCGCCCGCGAGCGGATTGACGGCGCCGGCGTCGTCCCTGGTTTCGTACCGAAGCCATGCGTTCCAGTCGCGAACTGCAGCAAAACCGACACCGTTGATCGTGGGATCTTTCGCGGTGTAGCTGAATTCGTAAATGTCGTTCGCCACAAACGGCGTCCCCGCGGGCAGAAGCGCGATTGCCGCACCGTCCGCAACGTATTGCCAGCCGGAGGCAGGAACGATCAGCGGCACATCGTTCAGGTGAACGCGGTGTGTCAGCGTTGCTTTCGACCGATCGAGCGTCGCCGCCGGATACGTGAGTTCGTAGGATGCTCCGGCGCTAACGATGTACTCGTAGGACGGGCCGGTGATCGAGGAGCCATCGGGATTCCTCGCGATGGGTAGCGTGATGGTCGTATTGAGATCGGCCGTATCCTTTCCCGCCGACATGTCCCAGCCACTGAACGATATCGAATAGCCCTGCGGCATCAGGAATGAGTTCGCCAGAAGCGATGCATCCGTCACGGAGCCCGGGTCGTTGCCGCCGACTCCGCGATTGAGTGCGCCTATCGTTTTCCTGCCGCGGTTCGGCGGCTCGTACAACATCTTGTGATTGCCCTTGCCGAGGTCGATCGGCTTGAGAATATAAAAATCGAACGAGTATTCGACTTTGCCCGTGGCATTCCTCGGTGCAAGTTGCAGATCAACCAAGACCGCATTTTTCGCGTCCTTTGGATCGAGCTCGCCAAATGCCTTCCCCACGATCTTCTCGTACTGCCCGACGCCCGGCCACGAGTAGCCGCCAAAAGTTGGCGATTCCTTCGCGGTAATTTGAATCTTCTTCACGCTCGCGCGGGCGGGCGCCGCGGCACAAAGCGCGACGGCCGCTGCCAGGATGTATGCAAGGGCTACAGATCTTGGTTTCATTGGGCGAGCAAGTTATCAGGATAGCGCCGGGGCGTCAAACATTCGGAGGTGGTCAGAACGGCAGCTTGACATCGTCCGCAAGCCGACTAACACTTACCGGGACCCCGGAGACACGGGCATCACAGGAGACGAATCATGATGAAAAGAATCCGCAAAACGAGCATCGCGTTGAATGTTTTTTTCGCGCTTTTCTCGATAACGATTTTCAGCCAGGCATTGGCGGTGGCCGGTCAGGCGCCGCCATCTCCGGCAGCTTGCGCGAGCCTGGCTTCCCTTTCGCTGCCAAACACAACGATCACTGCTGCCCAGTCTGTAGCGGCCGGAGCATTCACTCCGCCTCGCGGCGCCGGGGGCGGCAACGCGGATGCATACAAGAACCTGCCGGCTTTCTGCCGGGTGGCGGCGACCGTGAAGCCCACCAGCGACTCCAATATAAAGATGGAAGTATGGATGCCGGCTACGGGCTGGAAAGGCACTTTCCAGGGTAACGGCAGCGCCGGTATCGGCGGATCCATGCCATATGGTGACCTGGCTGCTTCGCTGCGAGCAGGTTACGCAACGGCTGGCAGCGACACCGGCCATGAAGGTGATTCCAGCTATGCGCTCAGCCATCCCGAACAGGTGATTGATTTTGGAGATCGATCGGGTCATGAAGTGCCCGTGAAGGCAAAGGCGATCATCGCGGCTTATTACGGAAACGGCCCCCAGTTCTCCTTCATCAATGGATGCGGAGGCGGCGCCCAGACGGCCCAGCTTGCCGCCCAGAAGTATCCCAACGATTATGACGCCATCGCCATTACCGGATGGTCCGACAAGACGCACCACATCTTCCACCAGATGTGGATGTGGGATGCGACCCACAAGGACGAAGCCAGCTATATTCCAGCGGAGAAATTCACCATGCTCAACAAGGCGGTCATACAGGCATGCGACGCGCTGGACGGAGTGAACGATGGCGTGCTCGAGGACCCGCGCGCCTGCAAGTTCGATCCGGAGCAGATACAGTGCGCGGCGGGCGCCAATGGTGCGAATTGCCTGACGGCTCCGCAGGTGCAGGCGGTCCGGAAGATCTACGCAGGCCCAAGGGATCCCCTTACGTTTCGGCAGATTTTCCCCGGACCGCAGCCAGGAAGCGAGCTCACCTGGTACAGGTTCGTCAACGGCCAGCGCCCCTTTGATCTATCGGCGGACTTCTTCAAGTACTTCGTGTTCAAGGATGCGAACTGGGATCACATCAAGCGCCCGGTGAACTTCCACAGTGACGTGGCCCTGTCCGACAGGCCGGAAAACCTGGTCGCCAATGCGGCCAATCCGGATATCCGGCAATTCATCGCGCGAGGCGGAAAACTTCTCATGTGGGAGGGCTGGAGCGACACGAGCATCCCTCCCGACGCCGCCATTGATTACTACGGCAGCGTCGTATCCACGGCCGGCGCCAGGAGCGCGAAGGATTCCGTGCGCCTGTTCATGGTCCCTGGAAAGATCCACTGCGGTTTTGAGGGGAGCCACGGCACATTTGACGTGGGAGCCGAGCTGAAGAAATGGGTCGACACCGGGAAGGCCCCCGACCGGATCATCATCTCCGGCGTCGCCGAGGGCAACGTTGCCCGGACGCGCCCACTGTGCCCCTACCCGCAAGTGGCAACCTACACGGGAAATGGAAATACGAACGACGCGGCAAGCTTCACCTGCAATACGCCAAAGTAGATCCCGGATTGCCCGGATTATTCAGATTTGCTTCTGCATATTCCGGGCAATCTGCCCTCCGCTGTAGTCTCTTCAACGTGAATAAAAGCCGCAAAAACGTTTAGAACGGGCGCCTTCCCTGTAAAATGGCTGCGAATGCCGTCCATTTCCCTGCGTTGGAAGATCATGACCTACTCGAGCAGCCTCCTGGTGCTGCTCACGACGGCGACGCTCCTTTACGTCAACTCCCGGGCGGTAGAGTACGCAAACCAGCGTGTCACTGAAGGACTTGAACAGAGTCTTGAACGCATCCTGCGCCTGGAAGCGCAACGCGCAACGGGATTGGGGGAGGTGGCCTCGCTGGTAGCCTCTTTTCCGGAGCTCAAGGCGCTGCTGGAAACGGACGAGCCAACGGTTCGTGATTTCTTCCTGAGTTACCAGGAGCGAAACCGAAGGGCGGAGTTCCTGGCGGCACTGGATCCCACGGGCCGGGTGATCGCCCGCACGGATAGCGATTCAGTTGCTCCGATACCGGACATCCAGTCGCGCTGGATCGAGCCGATCCTGCGCGACGCATACGTGGAAGGGTTGTTAGTAACGGAGGATGGAGCGTACATCGCCGCAGCAGTTCCCGCGGAAGCCGGTGGAGTCGTGTTTGGTTTCATTCTTGCCGGAGTTCCGATTGATGATGATTTTGCCAGGAGCCTCGCGGACAGTGACAGCGAGATCGTCATCATTGGCGACCGTGTCCTGGGCTCCACGCTGCCGCCTCAGAGTGTCCCGTGGCTAAACATCAACGATTGGAAACAAACGACGCGTACCGGGGAACCGAACGAAATCGAGATCGAGGGAGACAGCTTTGTTGCGTCGGAAATCCTGATCGGCGGCGACGATCCCAGCATTCTTGCCGTCGTCCTGCAATCGCGCGAACGGGCGATGGCGCCATACCGGGAACTGCAGTACGGACTGCTCATACTCGGTTTGTTGATCGCCGGCGTCGGCGTTGCGGGAAGCGCCGTCCTGGCCCGCACGATAACAGCGCCTGTCGCACAACTTGTCGAGGGTACCAAGCAGGTTGCAGCCGGTAATCTGGACTACCACCTGAAGCTAAACAGAGGAGACGAAATAGGCGCGCTTGCGGATTCATTCAACGCCATGGTCGATGAGCGCCGCCGGCTTGAACACCAGGTACAGCAGTCCCAGAAGATGGAAGCCGTAGGACGCCTGGCGGGCGGCGTGGCTCACGATTTCAACAATCTCCTCACGGTAATCACGGGAAGGGTCGAGATTCTTCTAAGCCGCCTGAGCCGCAATCACCCAATGCGGAAGGATCTCGACCTTGTTTACGATTCCACTCTGCGTGGCGCTGCGCTGACCCGCCAGCTGCTTGCATTCAGCCGGCGCCAGGTTCTTCAGCCTCGCATCCTGAATCTGAACGAACTCATTTCCAAAATGAAAGGCATGTTTCACACGTTGATCGGTGAGGATATCGACCTTCATTTGCAGCTCGATCGGCACTTGTGCCACGTGAAGGCGGACCCCGGGCAGATCGAACAGGTCGTCATGAACCTGGTTGTCAACGCCCGGGATGCCATGCCGGATGGCGGTACGCTAACGATTACGACCTCTATTGCGGATTTCGATACGCCAAATGTTACAAGTCACGTCGAGATTCCAATCGGGAAATACGCAGTCCTGGCGGTTAGCGACACGGGCACTGGCATGGGAGAAGACGTCCGCCGGCACTTGTTTGAGCCTTTCTTTACGACAAAGGAAGCCGGCAAGGGAACGGGCCTTGGGCTGTCGACTGTCTACGGCATTGTCCAGCAAAGCGGGGGCTCCATCGACGTCATCAGCGCGCCAAACGAGGGCGCCACTTTCAAAATCTACTTCCCCGACGTGGGGACGATCGAAGAAACCTCAGCGGTTATTGAGGAACCCGAAGAAGAGGTGGAGGGCTCTGAAACAATTTTGATAGTCGAAGACGAGAG
>CAMAWS010000231.1 GCA_945861845.1 Candidatus Sulfopaludibacter sp. SbA3
TATCGGAATGCCGTGATGTTTCGCGGCGATGAGCATGTCCAGCTCGAATTCATAGCCGCCGGATTGAATTCTCAGCAGCGTTGGCAGGAACTCCATGGGGATTGCCCGGAGTCCCGTCTGCGTATCCGTGAGCCGCTGTCCAACGACTAATCGCACAAGCGTCCTGGTGAGCCGGTTCCCGAATCGGCTCTTCCATGGGACACTCCGTTGATCGAATTGGCGGCTTCCCAGAATCAGGCATCTTGAATTCCTGGTGAGATGCTCGGCGGCATCAAGAATGTCGCCGGCCTCATGCTGACCGTCCGCATCCGCTGTCACAACGCCGAGATGCCGGGGCGTGTCGCACACCACATGATTGATGCCCGTTTTGAGCGCGGCTCCCTTGCCTAAATTCACTCCGTGCCGCAGCAAGGTTACGCGGTCCTGGCGCCGGACTTCCTCAAAGAGCTGTTGGTATTTCGGTCCGCTGCCGTCGTCAATAACAACGATCGATTCAATGGGAGTTTTTACGAGTTCGCGGATCAGGTCGACCAGCGCCCGGCCGGGCTTGTAGGCTGGGATCACAACGGCCACTTGCATGCGCCGGCTAGTCTACCATGCACGTCTCCGGATCTTCGCCCAGCTCCGCCACCAGCCCGGGTAAGGTTCGCCGTTCTTCTGCGGTCTTGTACTACACTCTCTCAATGAATGTCGCCGGTGTCTCTCTCGATCCTGTAATTCGAGTGGACGGCCTCACCAAACGCTTTGGTCAGTTCGCGGCTGTCGACAATGTTTCGCTGAGTGTCAGTCCAGGGGAGATTTTCGGGCTCATTGGTCCCAATGGCGCCGGCAAGAGCACGCTGATCAAGATGCTGACCACTCTTGTGGCCCCCACCGAGGGTCACGCGCGGGTTGCGGGTTTCAGCATTCAGGACCAGGCGCCATCGGTTCGACGCCGCATCGGCTACATTCCCCAGCTGCTCTCGGCAGATGGCGCCCTCACCGGTTACGAAAACCTTCTTCTGTCGGCGCGGCTCTACGGAATTCCGCGAACGGAACGCGACGCGAAGATTCGCGAGGGACTCGCCCTGATGGGGCTCGAACAGGAGGCCTCCGTCCTGGTTCAGCGCTATTCGGGAGGCATGATTCGCCGCCTTGAGATTGCCCAGGGAATGATGCACAGGCCGGCGGTCCTTTTCATGGATGAGCCTACCGTCGGATTGGATCCTGCTGCCCGCCGCGCAGTATGGAATTACGTCCTTGAAGCGCGCCGGACAATGCACGCAACCGTATTTCTCACCACGCATTACATGGAAGAGGCCGAGGAGCTGTGCGATCGAATCGCACTGATTCATCGTGGCCAGGTTCAACAGGTCGGGACGCCTTCCGAATTGATTGAGCCGTTGGGGCCGGAGGCAACGCTGGAAGACGTATTCACCAGCCTCACCGGAAGTGAAATGGATTCAGGAGGAGACTATCGTGAGGTCCAGCGAACACGTCGAAGCATCCGGCAGCGCGGCTGAATTCCTGACCCAGGTATATGCGGTGGCCGATGCGGAGTTTCACAAGCTTCGGCATGACCCCCTGGAGTTGCTCATGCGGGCGGCGCAACCGCTGCTCTGGCTTCTGATCTTCGGCAACGTCATGGCGCAGGTCCGGGGCCTGACCGCCGGCTCGATGAGTTATCTTGATTTCCTTGCGCCCGGGATCCTCGCACAGAGCATTCTGTTCGCGGCCATCTTTTACGGCATCTCTGCAATCTGGGAAAGAGACCTGGGCGTCGTACACCGATACCTTGTCAGTCCCGCATCCCGATCCGCCATCATTATGGGGAAGCAGATATCGGCAAGTATCCGTGGCCTCGCCCAGGCGCTGATCATCTATTCCATTTCAGCCGTCATGAGACTCAGCGTGGATTTCAATCCGCTGAAAATCGTGGGCGTGATTGTTTTTATCGCGCTCGGCTCCGCGTTGTTTTCAACCCTGTCCCTGATCATTGCGTGCATCGTCAGGACGCGGGAAAGATTCATGGGCATTGGCCAGGTGCTTACAATGCCGATCTTCTTCGCCAGCAACGCCATTTATCCTTTGGACATAATGCCCAGCTGGCTCAGGGCACTCGCCATGATCAATCCTTTGACGTACGAGGTCGATGCACTTCGTATGCTGATGATGAAGACAGAGGTGAGTCCCGGAGCGCTGCTCGTGGACTTCCTCGTCCTGTTTGGGGTGTCAGCCCTGCTTCTCGCAATCGCCACGCGTCTTTACCCTCGAATGGCTGCTTGAGTTCCATTTCTTTGCACGCAGGTCCATTCAGGGGTAGATTACCTGTTCCTTATGGATCGATTCGGACGGCGCACTCTACTAAAGGCAGGCCTTGGTGTGGGAGTCGGGCTGGGTCTCAAACCCGAGCTCGCTTTGTGCCAGGACAATCCTGCGTCATCCCGGCCAGGAGAAGGCGACCTGCTTGTGAAGGCCGGCGACGCGATGAAGAATCCGCTGGGCCCCGGCGATATTCGTGAGGGCGCGCGGCCGATCCTGGCGTGGGCCATGGATCCGGCGGACGGAACAGTGCGCAGCGGCTCGCGCCTGAATCAAGTGCTTCTTGTCCGGCTTGACCAGGAAGAACTCAGCCCCGAGACACGGCTGCGCGCTGTAGAAGGCATTGTTGCCTACACTGCTATTTGCACGCATACAGGCTGCGAAGTGGACGACTGGCTCCCTCCGGAGCAACTGCTGCATTGCCCCTGTCATGGTTCCAGGTTTGATCCCCGTGATAGCGGCAAGGTAGTTGATGGCGAAGCGCCGAGGGCGCTGCCGGCATTGCCGCTCAAGCTCGATAACGGCCGGCTTGTGGTCGGTGGTTCATTTACAGCACGCGTCGGTTTTCAGACTGCTTAAAACCAGAGGAGGCACATCATGTCGTTGTCGAAGGCTGTCTTCGCGCTCTTGTTGATTGCCGGACCGGTGTCCGCCCAACAACCGCAGCCCGCGCCCGCTCCCCCGGTTCCGGCGGCGCTGCGAAACTACAAACCCGTTACCGCCGACCGGCTGAAGAATCCAGAACCCGGTGATTGGCTGATGATCCGCCGGACATATAACGGGTGGGGTTACAGCCCGCTCGATCAGATCCGTTCAAACAACGTGAACCGGCTGCAGCCGGTGTGGGTTTTGTCAACCGGCCAGACCAGCGGTCACGAGGCGCCACCGATCGTAAACAACGGCGTTATGTTTGTAGCGACTCCGGGCAACCAGGTGATTGCGATCGATGCCAGAAGCGGCAGCGTTCTCTGGCGCTACAGGAAGGAACTGCCAGAGGACGCCGTTGTGCTCCACCGAACAAGCCGCGGCGTTGCAGTGTATGGCGACAAGGTTTTCTTCGCCGCCGGTGACGCGATACTCGTCGCCATTGACGCGAGGACGGGAAAGGAAGTCTGGACGGCCAAGGTCGAGGAGAACAAGAACGGATACTACCTGACGATGGCGCCGCTCGTCGCCGATGGCAAGGTGATGGTCGGCATCTCGGGAGGTGAACTTGGAACGCGCGGCTTCGTCGCTGCCTACAACGTCGATACGGGCCGCGAGGTGTGGAAAGCCTTTACAGTTCCGGCGCCCGGGGAACCCGGCAGCGAAACCTGGCCGGCTGGCGGCGACGAGTGGAAAACGGGAGGCGCCGCCACGTGGGTCACCGGAAATTACGATCCCGAAACCAATCTTGTGTACTGGGGGACAGGCAACGGCGGTCCGTGGATGGGAGACCAGAGGCCAGGAGACAACCTCTATACCGCGTCCACGGTCGCGATTGATGCCGCGACGGGCCAGATCAAGGGACACCATCAGTATCATCCCAACGACTCGTGGGACTGGGACGAAGTGTCGCCCCCAATCCTCGTGGACTACCGGCGAAACGGAAGGATGATCAAGGGGCTGATCAACGTCGCACGCAATGGCTACCTGTGGTTTCTGGAGCGCTCGAACGGCAAGATCAATTTCATCGAAGGCAAGCCATACGTGAAACAGAACGTGTTCAAGAGCCTGGACCCGCTGACCGGCCGTCCGGATGTGGATCCCAATCGCAAGCCTGGCACCGGCAAGCTGGCGGATCACTGCCCATCGCTCTGGGGAGGCAAGAACTGGCCGCCGGTCGCATTCAGCCCGGAGACCCGGCTGCTCTACATTCCGGCCAATGAAAATACGTGCGGAACATCCACCGGACGGGAAGTGGAATACATGCCCGGGCGCAGCTTTACAGGCGCAACCACCGGTTTCTACCTTGCTGCGGGCGCCGACCATATCGGAGAAATTCAGGCGTGGAATGTCGATACCGGCCAGCGGGTGTGGACGCACAGTTTTGCGAAGTCGCCGAACTGGGGCCCGATGCTCGCTACGAGCGGTGGCCTCGTGTTCAGTGGCGGGACCAATGACCGTATGTTCCGTGCTTTGGATGCCTCGAGCGGGAAGGTGCTGTGGGAGTTTCCCACCAACTCCGGCGTCATCGGTCAACCCACATCTTTCATGATCGACGGCAAACAGTACATTGCCGTGCAGTCCGGTTGGGGTGTGGATTCGCGGGGCATGCAGGCCCGGTTGAATCTGATATCGCCGGGCGAATATCCCGAGGTGCCCGAAGGCGGCGCGGTCTGGGTATTCGCGGTGAAGTAGCTCCGCGAATATTCAAAGTGGCACAGAATGCGTCCCTTCGAGGTTAGAATTGGCGCCCGCGCCGCATCGGTGCGACTGAGATTGGCAACTGCAACACAGCTCGAAGAAGAGGTTAATTATGGGAAAAGCTCTTGATGGTGTTCGCGTCCTGGATATGACGCATGTGCAGTCGGGACCGACGTGTACGCAGATTCTGGCGTGGTTTGGCGCCGACGTGTTAAAGATCGAGAAACCTGGCGAGGGTGATCCGACCCGCAGCCAATTGCGCGACATCCCTGGCGTCGACAGCCTCTATTTCACGATGCTGAACTCCAACAAGCGCGGCGTAACGTTAAATCCGAAGACCGAAGCGGGCAAAAAAATCTTCACCCGGCTGATCGAAGAATGCGACGTGATGGTGGAAAACTACGCGCCCGGCGCCATCGATCGCATGGGCTTTCCCTGGGCGACGATACAGCAAATCAATCCGCGGATGATCTATGCCTCGGTCAAGGGATTCGGACCAGGTCCTTACGAAGACTGCAAGGTCTACGAGAACGTGGCCCAGTGCACCGGCGGGGCGGCGTCAACCACCGGTGAAATCGGCGGTTTTCCCATGGTGACCGGCGCCCAGATCGGCGATTCGGGCACCGGCATCCATCTGGTAGCGGGCATACTGGCCGCCTTGTTTCAGCGCGAGAAGACTGGCAGGGGCCAGCGAGTGACGTGCGCGATGCAGGATACCGTGCTGAACCTTTGCCGGGTGAAGCTGCGTGACCAGCAGCGGCTCGCCCATGGCCCGCTCAAGGAATATCCGCAATACCCCAACGGCAAATTTGGCGACGCGGTGCCGCGCGCCGGCAATGCTTCCGGCGGGGGCCACCCGGGCTGGATCGTCCGATGCAAAGGCTGGGAGACCGATCCGGACGCTTACATTTATGTGATCGCCCAGGCGCTGGCCTTTCCCACGCTTGCCAAGGTTATCGGCCATGAGGATTGGCTCACAGATCCGGAATACAACACTCCAGACGCACGCCTTCCCAGGCTGATGCACGTGTTTGCGGAAATCGAGAAGTGGACCATGACCATGACCAAGATGGAGGTGATGGCCATCCTCAATCCGCTGAACGTGCCCAACGGCCCGATCCTCTCCATGAAGGAAATAGCAGAGGAGAAATCCCTGCGCGAGACCGGAACCATCGTTGAGGTCGATCATCCCAAGCGCGGCAAGTACCTGACGGTAGGTAACCCGATCAAGCTGTCGGATTCACCCGCGGAAGTCCGGCGCTCGCCGCTGCTGGGCGAGCACACTGTAGAGGTTCTCCGGACCGTCC
>CAMAWS010000232.1 GCA_945861845.1 Candidatus Sulfopaludibacter sp. SbA3
CGGCGTCAAGGCTCCCAGCGCCCCATATACGACCCGGATACTGGTTCGCCGTCCCGCCGACGCTGCAAAGTTCAGCGGCAACGTGATCGTCGAGCCACTGAACGAGGCTCGGTCTTACGACTGGTCCTTCCTCTGGGCGATCTCGCATCCTTATTTTATGGAGCATGGCGATGCGTTCGTTGGAATCAGTCACATGCCGCAGAACATCGACGCGCTGAAGAAGTTCAACCCGGCGCGATACGCCGCGCTGTCGTTCGCGAATCCGAATCCAACCGAAACATGCGGCCCGCAGAACGCGACTTCCCCAACCGAGGAAGGCCTGCATTGGGACATCTTCAGCCAGGTGGGAGCACTGCTGAAAAGCAGACCTGCGACAGGGCCGCTGGCCGGATTCAACGTCCAGTACATCTATATGTCGTCGCATCACGGCCATGCCGGCACCTATGCCGTAACGATCCACTCACGTTCTAATCTAGCCAGCGGCAAGCCGGTATATGACGGGTACCTTCTCCCGAGCTGGGACAATCCGATGCGCCTGAGCCGCTGCGGCGCGGCGCCGGGCAATGGAGATCCGCGGCAGATCATCAAAAACGTAAACGTTCCTGTAATCCGCGTCGTTCCCCAGGGAGAGGTGTTGGGCTCGCTGGCAACGCGCCGGCCGGACAGCGACGAACCCGGCGACCGGTATCGCCTCTATGAGGTGGCGGGCGCCCCGCGAATGGACCGGATCTATTTCCAGCACCTGCCGGGGGTGGAAGACCAGATCAAGGCCGGTCAACCGGTCTCGGTTGGCAAGTGGCCGTTCAATTACAAATGCAGTCCCGACATCGACCTTCTGGATTTCCCAATCAAGCGTTACATCATCAACGCCGCGTATGCCAACCTGGATCGCTGGGTTCGCGCGGGAACCGCGCCGCCACGCGCCGAACGGCTGGCAATCAAGAATGCCGGCACGGCGCAGGCCGCTTTCGACACCGACGAGTCCGGTAATGCGAAGGGCGGGGTCCGCCACCCGTACGTGGAAGTTCCGACGGCGACCTACTCCGGCAACACGCCCGGCCAGTGCGGGAATTTGGCGATGAAGGTTCCATTCGATTGGGCGCGGCTGCAGGCACTGTACGGCACGCCCAGGAACTACACAGACAAGGTCACCGCATCCCTGGATCGCCTGCTCAAGGATCGTTGGGTCACGGAATCCGATGCGAATAGAATCAAGGCTGAGCTTGTTTCTCCAGCGCCCCGCGCCGGCAGTAACAATTAATTCAGGAAAGAGAGAAAACAATGCCGACAAAAATGATTTCACGTGTTCTCGTATTAGCATTCGCAATCGCACTGATTCCCATGGCCAGCCAGGGCCAGAACCCCACAACAACCAGCAATGCGCCGCACACTTTCATTCCCAAGGCCGTTCTCGACACGCTGGCAAAGACCGATGGAGACCATCCGGCGCGCGTCGTTGACATTGCCAAAGCCTACAACCTTGGCGCATATCTTCTGCATCTCTCTCCCCGCAAGGCCGGGCCGACGGAGATGAACGGATGGGCACACCACGACATTTCGGAGCTCTACTATGTGATCAAGGGTTCCGGAACGTTTCTCATCGGCGGCCAGCTCGCCAATCCCAAGCAGGACGACCCAACAAGCGAGTCCGTGAAAACGGTTCGCGGCCCCAGCATGACGGGCGAAATAAAGGGATACAAGACCCAGAAATATACGGCCGGTGACGTGATTATCATTCCAGTCGGCGTGGCGCATTTGCCGACGTACGAGGTTACCGAGGCCGCCGACATTCTGAGAGTCGTGATTGACCCTCAGCGGGCGCTGAATCTGAAGTAGGTCCCGATTTCTCAGCAGGAAGTAAACCGCGCCGCCCTGCCTGTAAATACAAGTTCGAACAACTAGACACAAATGCGCGGCGTTTGACCGCGCATTCTCGTGACCCACGTACGGAGTGGGTTTCAGGAACTCAAGTTTGGGAGGGAAAATGCAACGCATACTCAGATGGTTGTCCTTGGGATTGATTGTTTCCGTCATTACAACTGCGTCGGCCTGGGCACAGGCAACCGCGCAGATCAGCGGCTCGGTACGCGACCAGACGGGCGCCGTACTTCCGGGCGTCGAGGTCACCGCCACTCAAACCGCGACAGGCGCTACACGATCCGCGGTCACGAATGAAACCGGATCCTATGTTCTTCCAAACCTTCCCCTGGGTCCGCATCGGCTGGAAGCGGCGCTGCCTGGGTTCCGCACGTTCGTGCAGACCGGCATTGTGCTGCAGGTAAACAGCAGCCCGGTAGTCAACGCCGTCCTCGAAATCGGCCAGGTTTCCGAGCAGGTGGAAGTGCAAGCCAACGCCGCCGTGGTTGAAACCCGGAACGTCGGCGTCGGCCAGGTCATTGAAAACCAGCGAATCCTCGAACTCCCGCTCAACGGACGCAACGCCACCGAGCTGATTACTCTCGCAGGCTCCGCGGTCCTGATGAGCACCAACAGCCTGGGCGGCATTCCCGGAACCGTGCGAATTTCGGTTGCCGGCGGCGCGGAGTTCGGCGTGGCCTATAGCCTCGACGGCGCCATGCATAACAACCCATTCGACAATGCGAACCTGCCCTTCCCTTTCCCGGACGCGCTGCAGGAATTCAAGGTCGAGACCAGCGGCCTCTCCGCTTCCAATGGCGGACACTCGTCAGCCTCCATCAATACCGTGACGAAATCCGGCACCAACAATTTTCACGGCGCGCTGTTTGAGTTCGTCCGCAACGATCTTTTCAATGCGCGAAACTATTTCGCCACCACGGGCAGCACGCTAAAGCGCAACCAGTTCGGCGGAACATTCGGCGGCCCAATCGTACGAAACAAGCTCTTCTTCTTCGGCGGATACCAGGGCACGACGCTTCGCCAGGACCCGGCCGATATCCGATCCTTTGTCCCGACCGCCGCGATGATGGCGGGGGACTTCAGGAATTTCGCTTCGCCGGCCTGCAATGCGAACCGCCAGGTCAACCTGCGTGCGCCTTTCGTCAACAATCAAATCAATCCCGCGCAGTTCAGCAGGGTTTCGGTGGCTATTGCGAACAAGCTTCCGAAATCAACCAATCCTTGCGGTGAAATCATCTACGGCCGGAACGCTAACAACAACGACGGGCAGTACGTGGGCCGCATCGACTATCAGCAGAGCGACAGGAGTTCGATTTTCGGGCGTCTCCTCCTGTTCAATTATTCCCGTCCGATTCCATTCAGCTTCACGCCCGACAACGTCCTGAACACGGTTCAGCGAGGCGAAGACGATCTCACGCAGACCTACACGATCGGAAATACCTACCTGATCGGTCCCAACACGGTGAGCGCCCTGCGCCTGTCCGTGAATCGATCGGCTATCGCCGGACTTGGCGCCGAATATTTCTCCGCCTGCGATATGGGAATCAACATTTTCTGCGGCATGTATGGGCAGAAGTACATGATTCTGGCCGTCAGTGGCGGTGGCGCAATGAACGTGGGCAACGGCGCCAATGGCACCAGCGCAACGTACAGAACCACAAGCTACCAGCTTTCCGAAGACATCAGCCTGGTACGCGGGAATCACCAGATGGCTTTCGGCGTGAGCATTGCGCACCACAGGGCGAATCAGAATTCGAATTCGCGCAGCCCGGGCGTGTTCACGGCCAACGGCCAGGACACCGGTCTAGGCATGGCCGACTTCCTGTTGGGCCGCCTGAGTCAATTCGAGCAGGGCGGGCCGAGCCAGCTTTACATCAAGCAGTCCTACCTCGGCGCTTACGCGCAGGACGCCTGGAAGGCAAAGCCAAGCCTGACGGTGAGCTACGGCGTGCGCTGGGAGCCTTACTTCCCGCTCGTCGACGCGAAGGGCGCGAATTACAACTTCAGCTACGACAGGTTCAAGCAGGGCGTTTACAGCAAGACTTTCGCGAACGCTCCGGCGGGTTTCTACTACAACGGCGACGAAGGGTTCCCGACTCCCTCCGGCGTGAACAAGCAGTGGTGGCACACGGGGCCGCGCGTCGGGCTGGCATGGGACGTGAACGGTGACGGCCGCATGTCGGTGCGCGCCTCCTATGCGCTGGCGTATGACTTCATGTCCTTGAAGTGGCGCACGGACGCCACGAGCGCGCCACCGTGGGGCAATCGCCTGATCCTGAACGACCTGCCGGGCGGCATCGAGAATCCCTGGGCGGCAGTTCCTGGAGGACTCAACTTCTATCCTTACAAACTCTCCAAAGATGTACCGTTCGCGCCGTTCGGACTTTTCATGTCCACGCCGTACAACAATCACAACCCGTACACGTCGTCATGGAACCTGAGCGTTGAGCGGCAGGTTGCGGGCAACTGGCTGATGTCGGCGACGTATATCGGAAACCAGATGGTGCACCTGTGGGCGACAAAGGCGCTTAATCCGGCGACGTTCATACCGGGAGGGCCCTGCACGTTGAACGGCGTCACGTACAACCCGTGCTCGTCAACCGCAAACATCAATCAGCGGCGCAAACTCGGCCTGGAACGGCCGCTCGATGGCGCGAAGATCGGCGGACTCGACGAGTACGATGACGGCGGCACCCGGAATTACCAGGCAATGCGATTGTCGGTGGAACGGCGGGCCAGTGCGTTCACGGTAAGTTCGAATTACACCTGGTCGCACTGCATCAGCGACTTCGCCGATGTGGCGTCCGAGGGTCCGGGCGCCGGCGCGGGATACGTGGACATCAATAATCGGGATTTCGATCGCGGCAATTGCTCGTCCGACCGTAGGCATATCCTCAACCTCACGACAGTGGCGGAATCGCCGCAGTTTACCAATCCGACACTGCGAAAGATCGGCACAGGTTGGAGACTATCGGGAATCTACCGGAAATCGTCGGGAAGCTATCTGACCGTAACCGCGGGGACTGATCGTGCGTTGAGCGGAATCGGCGGGCAGCGGGCGAATCAGATACTCGGGGATCCGTACCTCGACAAGTCGGCCGGGCCGAATGCGCAGTACCTCAACCCGGCAGCTTTCGCCCTGCCGGCGCTGGGAACACTCGGGAATATGGGCCGGTTCAACATCGAGGGGCCCGGAACCTGGGCGTTCGATACGGCATTGTCACGAACCTTCCAGGTCCGGGAAGGCCAGCGGCTGGAGTTTCGAGTGGAAGCCTATAACGTGACGAACAGCTTCCGTCCTTTAAATCCCAATGCGGCGTTCAACAATGCATTATTCGGGCAGATTCGCACCTCGGACGCGCCCCGGATCATGCAGTTCGCACTGAAGTACGTGTTTTGAGCCTGTGGGCGCGGGGCTTTAGCCCCGTGCCAGAATTCAAACAGAAATGGTAACTATTCAGGACGTGGCAGATTCAGACTGAGAATTGAAAAACGATTAGTGATTAATGATTAATACCTTCCGGTAAATCGGCAAATGACAGAGCGATTGAATCGGTCGAGCGCAATAGTCATTAATCACTAATCATTTTTCAGTTCTCATCGGTGTGAAGCTCAATAGTTACCAAAAATGTTCTTGAACTTGGCACGGGGCTAAAGCTTCCGCCCACAGCCTACCGGACTTCGTTAAACGCAGTGCGGGCGGCAGGGGCCACGCCGTTCGGGGCGGTCCAATCCGGATACTTCGTTCGAAATTCCGCGGTGAGAAGCTGGGCGGTTTCCTCTACGGTCTTTCCCTGCCGCTTCAGTTCCGCAACCAGGTCCTGCAATGCCCGAAGATAATCTCGATTCAATCCAATCAACGAAACGTCACCCATGTTGCCATGACTGGGGACAATCTTTGCAGGCCGCAGTGCGCCAAGCTGATCGATAACATTCAACCAGGACTGGACACTGCCATAGGGGCTGGCAAACCCCAGAAATCGGTGATTCATGATGATGTCGCCCGCAAAAAGCACGCTGTCTCCGTCGACAAATATCGACGTATCCCCGCGAGTATGGGTGGAACCATACG
>CAMAWS010000233.1 GCA_945861845.1 Candidatus Sulfopaludibacter sp. SbA3
AAACCAAAGCTCGCGGTCTGGAAATTCGCATCCTGCGATGGATGCCAGTTGAGCCTGCTCGACTGTGAAGACGAGTTGTTGACGGTCCTGGGCCGTGTGGAGATCGCCCACTTCCTTGAGGCTTCGAGCCTGTCCGTTCCCGGGCCTTACGATTTGTCGCTTGTGGAAGGTTCCATTACGACCGCACACGATGCAGAACGAATCCGCAAGGTGAGAGAAGCGTCAAAGTTTCTTGTAACGATCGGGGCCTGCGCCACATCCGGCGGAATCCAGGCGTTGCGCAATTTTCAAAATGTCGAGGACTTTGTCCGGATCGTGTATGCGACTCCCGAGTACATCAGCACGTTATCTACATCCACGCCGATTTCGGACCACGTTCGCGTGGATTTCGAGCTTCGCGGCTGCCCAATAAACAAGCACCAGTTAATCGAGGTCATCTCCGCGTTCCTTGCCGGCCGGAAGCCGAACACGCCGGCGCATAGCGTGTGCGTCGAATGCAAGTTGCGCGGTACGGTGTGCGTGATGGTAGCGCATGGCACGCCCTGCCTCGGGCCGGTGACGCACGCGGGATGCGGCGCGCTGTGCCCCGCATACGATCGCGGCTGTTACGGCTGCTTTGGTCCGAAGGAGACTCCAAACGTTGATTCACTCGGCAAGCGGTGGCTGGAGATGGGCTGTTCCGGCCCGGAAGTCGCCCGCGTCTTTCATGGAGTCAACGCTTATGCCGAGCCATTCCGGCAGGCGGGAATTGCATATGGCAAAAAAACGAACCATCAAGGTTGATTACCTCGCGCGCGTCGAAGGAGAAGGAGGGCTCGAGGTGACCACTTCAAACGGAGAAGTCACCGACGTCAAGCTGCGGATCTTCGAACCGCCCCGCTTCTTCGAAGCCCTGCTTCGAGGCCGCGACTGCAGGGAGGCGCCGGACATCACGGCCCGGATCTGCGGCATCTGTCCGGTTGCCTATCAAATGAGCGCGGTCCACGCCGTCGAAAACGCATTTGGCATCGTCATCGATCCACAGGTTCGCGCGCTGAGGCGGCTGCTCTATTGCGGCGAGTGGATCGAGAGTCACGCCCTGCATATCTACCTGCTGCACGCGCCCGACTTTCTCGGCTACCCGGATGCCATCCATATGGCGAAGGACCATCCGGGAATTGTCGAACGGGGCCTTCAACTCAAGAAGGCCGGCAATGAAATCATGACGCTGTTATGCGGCCGGGAAATTCATCCGATCAACGTCCGGGTTGGCGGTTTCTATCGGGCTCCCCAGAAAGGAGAGCTGTCTTCGCTGGCCGATCGGCTGAAATGTGCCCGCGATGCGGCAATGGAAACGGTTCGCTGGACCGCGGCGCTGCCGTTTCCGGACTTCGAACAGGACTACGAGTTCGTCGCCCTGCGGCATGAGAAAGAGTATCCGTTCAACGAGGGAAGGATCGTCTCGAACAAGGGGCTCGATATCACGGCCGCTGAATATGACGCTCACTTCACGGAACAACATGTCGAGCACTCCAACGCGCTGCACAGTGTCATTGTGGGGAGAGGCGCGTATCACGTCGGGCCGCTCGCGCGGTTCAACCTGAACTTTTCCAGTCTGCCGCCATTTATACAGCAGGCAGCGCGCGAGGCGGGCGCTGCGCCGCCCTGCCGGAATCCGTTTCGAAGCATCATCGTGAGGAGTATCGAGGTTCTTTATGCCTGCGACGAAGCCTTGCGAATCATCAGCGAATACGAGCCGCCGGCACAGCCGGCTGCGGAGATGGAGACCCGCGCGGCCACAGGGTACGCCTGTACCGAGGCGCCCCGCGGAATTCTTTACCATCGCTATCAAATCGACAAAGACGGTCTCATTACCGACGCGAAGATCGTGCCTCCGACATCCCAGAATCAGAAAATAATCGAGAACGATTTGCGGAGCTTCATACCGCAATACATGGATTTGAATTTGAAGGAACTGACCTGGCGGTGCGAGCAGGCAGTAAGGAACTATGATCCCTGTATTTCGTGCGCAACGCATTTCCTCAAACTTGAGATGAAGGGGACATGACCGGAAGCCGGGAGGTTCGGAGGACCGCTTCACTAACTTAGGGGAGTTTCCATGCGGATGCTTCGCACCATTTGGGTTCACTTCGATTTCACCGATCCGGCTGTTTTCCAGGGCGAGATCAGGAGGTCTGAACGCCGGGAGCCCTTCGAGCGCTTGAAAGTCCCCCGACGTTACCGATTCGCGATCTCTCTGTTCCTGGCTAGTCCTTGGCCTGCCCGGGCACCAGCTTATCAGGACCCGACGGTTGCATACCCAGAGCCACTCCGTCCCTATCAACGGACTTCGGCGCCGGGCGGTTCCCGTCCGGTCCGACGATATATTCACCCTTCTCGTTCTCGATCCTGTCGATAATGCCGGTCATGCCGCCGGCGCGACCCGTCCCGATGTAGAGCTTCACGCGGGTCCCTGGCTTGAGCGCTTGCTCGCTCCGCAACCTTCCCCATCCCCCGCGAACGGCCGAGGCTGGGGATGTCCCCAACTCAGAAACCCAGTGCTCGACCGTTCCGTCCTTCAGGATCCGGTCGAATGTCATGGTCGGATGCGGGTTCCTGTAGTTAAATGTCGTGACCGTGGCCCAGGTGGTCCACAGATTCTCCGTGTCGTAGGAAATGTTGCTGCCGTGATGCGCCGCAACAACGGCGGGTACCAGGATGAGCAGTAGTGCAGCGAGTCGTCGTTGTATTCTCATGTCCTTCTCTCCTATTTCTCTTCCACGCCGGCTGCGCGGTTACGGAACTGGTTGAACTGATTCTCGTCTGCCGGTATGCAGCGGTCTTCCAGGAGTCCCGACCAGCCTCCGACGACCATCTTCTCCTTCGGCACCAGGGCCCACGTCTTCACGGTGCTCGTCCACGGCCGCGTGTAGTTCGCCGGGTCGTTCAACGTCAACTGGGCGCGCAGCCGGTTCGGGCTCGGACGCTCCCAGCGTTCGACCAGGATCGCATCT
Organism: Candidatus Sulfopaludibacter sp. SbA3; assembly: GCA_945861845.1. Lineage (GTDB taxonomy): Bacteria > Acidobacteriota > Terriglobia > 20CM-2-55-15 > 20CM-2-55-15 > CAMBFR01. Next base: position 2,994 of record CAMAWS010000233.1, read on the forward strand.
TCGCTGATGGGGAACCCATACATGTCCACCCACTGCCGGTCATCGAATCCCGTGGAGGTCACTACCAGCGTGTCCCCCTCCCATTGGCCAACCGAGTAGCCGTTGACGCCCGCCAAGTAGCCGCCGGCTGCGGGAAGCTTTCGGCCGTCCATCCAGATAGTCCGGTGATCTGCATACCACTCGAAATTTTGGATGATGCGGTCATTCGCCTGGGTATGCACCATCTCCATATTGGAGTTCGGGCCGGACATGACAATCGATCGGGCAAGTCCCATCATGTCGCATGCCGCTTCCGGATCGTTGCTGAACGCCGGCAACCCGGCCCTCTTATAGGCGGGATCCAGGTTCGGATACTGCTTCGCCGCTTCGGCGTCCGGCTCGAACCCGCGCCCATGTTTTCGCGACTGCAGAATCTTTTCTCCCTCTGGAGTTCGGGGAGGCACGTCGCCGAAGTAGCCGTACCCTGGAATCCGGATTGGATTTTGTTCGCCGCACTCAGTGCAAGCCGGGAGTTCGTACAACCCGGGGTTATGAGCCCACAGCCCGCCGAAATCCCGTTTGTTGTAGGGGCGCGTATCGGTATCCGAGGGCCCCGATTGGCGCTGCTGCGCCCCTCGATTCTGCGCGGTTGTCGTTTCCGCCAGCAGCATAAGTGCTGCAACTGTCACCACGACTACCGGAACTGTGCGGGAAATCAATCGCCTTCGACTACTCTTCAGCATAAACTGTCCTCTTTATGACCGGCCGTTACCAGTGTCCGACTTCCTTGTGTTTCCATCAAGCTACGCCCCGACGCTCGCCTTTCGCTTTCGCGAATCTTAGCGTTCATTGTGCCTCTCCGCAAGGCGGAACAAGCAGGCGGAACAAGCAGGGCGTCTCGACGGGCGATGCCTTCGCCAACAATCTCAATTGCGACTACGCGCAGGGTGGAATTATTCTGAGCTGGGCGAAAGTGCTTGACGAGGTTCTTGAACTCGACTTTGATATGGTGATCCCTGGACACGGAAACGATCCGTTGAGGAAGGCCGATATTCGGGCCACCCGGCAACGTTTGGCGAAGATCGCCGCAACAGCAATTGATTTGGTTCAGGCGGCGGCAAGATAGTCACGGTAGATTGCGTTATTTTTTCGAAACTAGAAACCACATTGGAGGAACGATGGCCAGATTGAGTACATCCATTCTCTTGATCGTTTTCCTGTCTGCTGCGGCGTTCGGCCAGAGCGCAACCGGCAGTTTGAAGCTCGGGAAAGCCGACGTCAAATCTGCATCGCAGATTGCTTTCGGTCCTGAAGGGATCCTTTTCGTCGGTGATTCCCGGCAGGCAGCAGTCTTTGCGATTGCAACGGAGGACACGAAAGCTCCGGCAGGACCCGTGAACATCAACGTCGAGGCCGTGAACGAAAAGATCGCGGCGCTGCTCGGCATTCCGGCCGATCAGCTTCTCATTAATGATATGGAAGTCAATCCGCTGTCACGCAACATCTATGTCGCGGTGTCGCGCGGACGCGGACCGGATGCGCTTCCGGTCATTCTGAAGATTGACGGCGCCAGCAAGATTTCCGAATTCCGGTTGGACAACGTTCGCAACTCGATGGCTGCACTGGTGGATGCGCCGGAAGCAAAGCCCGACGCCGACGTGAGGGGACCCGAAGGCCAGGTAAATGCCAATCCGCGAGTCCGCACGATCCACGATATGTCTTATCTGGACGGAAAGGTGCTCGTCGCCGGCCTGTCGAACCAGGATTTCGCTTCCGACATGCGTTCGATTCCATTTCCATTTACCAAGGTCGACAAGGGTACCGGCATTCGCATGTGGCATGCGGCCCACGGACGATACGAGACAGCGTCACCCGTGCGCAGCTTCATTCCGTACACCGTCGGCAAGGAGCAGTTCGTTCTGGCCAGCTATGGCTGCACCCCGGTCGTTAAAATCCCGGTTAAGGAGTTGACGTCTGGCGGAAAAGTCCATGGCACCACGATTGTGGAACTCGGCAATGGCAGCACTCCGCTCGACATGCTCGCGTACCAGAAGGGTGGAAAGAACTACATCCTGATTGCGACGACATCGCGTGGTGTGATGAAGTTTTCGGCCGATGAAGTTGGTACGGCTAAGAGACTCGGGCCTCCGACCAACGCCTGTGAACAATCGAACGAGCAGAGCACTCCGCGGCCGGGAGGCATGCCCGGTTGCACGATCGACGTCGGCGGCATTGCATACCAGACGATTGAGACTCTGAGAGGCGTGTGGCAGATGGCGAAGCTCGACGACAGCAAGGCCGTCGTTCTCTCGGATCGCACTCCCTGGGCGGCTAACGCTCGAGAAGCCGGGAAAGTCGTCCCGCCGGTGGTTGCGGGCAACGCGACATGGTTTACGCTGAATCCCAATACAGCGATTGACCTCAAGACGATTGCACTTCCGTAATTATGGCTGTACTCCGGGCAGCGCTTGTCATTTTCCTGCTGGCGCTGCCTTCTTTCGCACAAACGATTGAACTTCGAGACGGGGCATTTAGGGTTTCCGGTTGGAAACCCGATCGCCCCGTCGCGGCGGAAGACTTCTCGTCCGTATTTACTGTCCAAACCGGAGACTCGGACGCGCCGGCCATCCTGGGGTCTTATTCAATGGAGGACGGTGTCCTTGTGTTTCGACCGCGCTTTCCCCTCATGGAACGCGTGCGATACCGCGCCGTATTACATCGCGATGGCGCTGCACAGATGGAAACAGTTTTCGGCGGGAAAGACACAGACAACACAGCGACGGCGCACGTTGCACGGGTTTATCCTTCCCAGGATGTTTTGCCCAGCAACCAGATGAAGCTCTATGTTCACTTTTCCGTTCCGATGAGTTACGGCGAAGTTTCCCGGCTCGTCCATTGGCTGGACAAAGACGGAAAGCCATTGGATTGGCCGTTCCTGGTTTCCGGCGAGCTGTGGGATACCGAGCAGCA
>CAMAWS010000234.1 GCA_945861845.1 Candidatus Sulfopaludibacter sp. SbA3
GTTCTATGTCCAGGGAAAATTCCAGGAAGTTGCGACGCGCAACGACTGGTATATGGCCGCAGCCTACACGGTGCGGGACCGGCTCTTGCGCCATTGGCTGCAATCCGTGCAGGATTACTATGTGCGCAGAGCCCGAACAGTCTGCTACGTTTCTGCCGAATTCCTGATCGGGCCTCAGCTCGGTATGAATCTGCTCAGCCTCGGAATTCAGAACGAATTCCGGCAGGCAGTCACCGGCCTCGGCCTGGATCTAGACGAGCTGATCGAACACGAAGAGGAGCCGGGACTGGGTAACGGCGGTCTCGGACGCCTCGCGGCCTGCTTCATGGAATCGCTTGCTACGCTCGACGTTCCCGCCATTGGCTATGGAATCCGGTATGAATTCGGAATTTTCGACCAGGAAATCCGCAACGGCTGGCAGGTGGAGGTTGCGGACCGCTGGCTCCGGTTCGGCAATCCGTGGGAGATCGCGCGTCCCGAAATACGCGTCGATGTTCAGTTTGGCGGACGCACGGAAACCTACCGCGATAGCGACGGCCGTCATCGCGTACGCTGGAAACCGGATTACTACGTGACGGGAACGCCATGCGATACCCCGGTTCTCGGATACGGCGCGCGTACTGCCAATTTCCTGCGCCTGTGGAAAGCCGAAGCCGCGGCCCCTTTCGACCTGCGGGCTTTCGACAGAGGGGATTATTACGGCGCCGTTCACGAGAAAATTGATTCGGAAAACATCACCAAGGTCCTCTATCCGAACGACGAACCTCTGCAGGGCCGGGAATTGCGGCTGAAACAGCAGTACTTCCTCGTCGCCTGTTCCCTCCACGACATGATTCGGATCTTCCTTCAGCGTGACGAAACTCCTCACAGTCTGAACGAAAAATATGCAGTCCAGCTCAACGATACGCATCCATCATTGGCCATCGCCGAACTGATGCGCCTGCTGGTGGACAAATACGTCATGGATTGGGAAACCGCATGGGGGATCACCGTACGTACCTTTGGCTACACCAACCACACGCTTCTGCCGGAAGCGCTCGAACGGTGGCCAGTCGATCTCATGGCCCGGTTGTTGCCAAGGCACCTGGAAATCATCTACGAAATCAATCGGCGGTTTCTGGACGAAGTGCGCAGCCGGTACCCGCAGGACGAGGAACGTATCCGGCGGCTCTCACTTATTGACGAGTCCGGTGAACGCCATGTGCGGATGGCGCACCTGGCTTGCGTTGGAAGTCATGCCATTAACGGCGTCGCAGAGTTGCACACCCGATTGCTGGAGCAGGAAGTGATGCCGGACTTCTACGACATGATGCCGGAAAAGTTCAGCAATAAGACCAACGGCATCACGCCCAGGCGGTTTCTTCTGCTCAGCAACCCGCGCCTGGCCCGCCTCATCACAGACTCCATCGGCGACGGCTGGCTGAAGAACCTCGATGACCTGCGGAAGATCGAACCCATGGCTATGGACTCTTCGTTCCAGGCGGAGTGGCGCCGCGTAAAGCATGAAAACAAGGCCGATCTCGCCCGGCGGATTGAAAAGATGACTGGAACAGTGGTCGACCCGGCCAGCCTTTTCGACGTCCAAGCCAAGCGCATACACGAATACAAGCGCCAGCACCTGAATCTCCTTCACGCCATCACACTTTACCGTCGCATCAAGCAGAACCCCGGCATCACTGTCACACCCCGGACCATCCTGTTCGGCGGTAAGGCGGCGCCCAGCTACTTCATGGCGAAACTGATCATCAAGCTCATTAACTCCGTTGCCGATACGATCAACAGGGATCCTGCAGCCCAGGACATCCTGAAAGTAGTTTTCTTTCCAGATTTCAATGTTCAGAATGCGCAACACATTTATCCGGCTGCGGAACTTTCCGAACAGATTTCCACTGCCGGCAAGGAAGCCTCTGGCACAGGCAACATGAAAATGGCGCTCAACGGCGCCGTAACAATCGGAACACTCGATGGCGCAAACATCGAGATACGGGATGAGGTGGGCGCGGAAAACTTCTTCCTTTTCGGCCTGACCGCCGCAGAGGTATCCGAACTCCGAAAACAGGGATACCAGCCGCGGGCTATCTATGAAAGAAAGGCGGAGCTGCGCGAGGCGCTCGATTTGGTCGCCTCGGGGCTATTCTCACCCGATGCCCCGGGATTATTTCGGCCTTTAGTGGACTCGCTGCTCAATTACGACCCCTTCATGGTGCTCGCGGATTACGAATCGTACATTGCCTGCCAGGAAGAGGTCGGGCGAGCCTACTTGAATCCGGAGCGGTGGACGCGAATGTCGATCCTGAATGTCGCCCGCATCGGAAAGTTCTCCTCCGACCGAGCCATCCGCGAATACTGCCGCGACATCTGGGACTTTCCGGCAGCGCCATGAATGCGCGACGACAGCAACTTTGCAGAGATGACGAAGGGCAATGACATACTTGGCTCAATCTGCGCTTTTCGTTCTACCTGTGGGCGCGGGGCTTTAAGCCCCGTGCCAAGCTCCAACAAGAATTTTTCCTTTTGAACTTTGCACGGGGCTGAAGCCCCGTGCCCACAGGTAGAACTAAACCTACTGGCACGACGCTGTTGAACGAAAGATATTCTAAGGATTGATGACAGGCATTCGGAGTTGAGGGTCGTCGGCTTGATCGAAGGCGGCTACAACATCGATCTACTGGGCGGATTTTGGCGCGCGCTCGCGCCGCCGAGGCACGTCTCGTGGGTGAGGCTCCGATCCGCGAAGCGCCCGGAGCCGCTCATACGCCGCGTGGCGGACCAGGGCTTCCAAACCCAATCGGACAGTATCGGTATCCGTGGTAGCCCCGCATGCCTGTTTCGCCTCGTTGAAAAGTTGGTCATCGATGTTGAGGGTCTTCTTCATGCGGGCATTTATACCATATAAGTATGGCTGGCCGAGCCAGACTCGCGACTTCATGGAGATGGAGGGCACGACTATCAAATCCTTTTGGGAATCACCGGGGGCCCCGTTGTACGCTCGCTCAATCTGTCTCTCCCGCACCTCAGTCAACACAAGGTCCTTTCACGAAGCCTCGCGAGAACGCTGGCCGGAATGACGGAAATGCGCAACGTACCGGCGCACGAATACCTGGAAGTGGATCACGGCCGACCGCTTCATTGGGTCATGACCCACCAACCTGAGGGACTTTGAGAAAGTCATCAAGGCCATTTTGAAACTCCTGTGAGGTCTGATGTCCGGACAACCGGATTTACTGCCACGTGGGGAACTGCGGTGGTCTCCTTGCGGACGGCCAGACCATCCCGATGATTCTGGAGGATTACCCCGGCCTCGAAGATGCCGACATCTACGCCTGCATCGCCTATGGCGCGGAGAAGTCTCGCGAACGCTTCTTTGAAATTCCCCTCGAACCCTGACCGTGCGGCTCAAACTCGACGAAAACCTCGGCCATCGAGAAGCCGGCCTTCTACGTGAACAGGATTCCAGTCTCCCTTCGTCAAAAACTGTAAGTATCATTATTTACAGCAATATATCTCATACATTACCAAGCTGACTAAAATGGTTTTGACAGAGCTTTCCTCTTGAGCTATTCTGCATCACTAACGGCATACCAAATGGCCTCGCCAGCATCCTTTGTTAAGCAGGTTCTATAGATGTTGTCCTCCGAAAAAATTGCTCAAGCCGCAACCTCCATCAAACTGATTGAAACCGAGTGCGTCCCGGCGGCCTTCGCGTGCAGTTTCGGAGCGGAAGACATGGTGTTGCTGGATTTGATTGCGGCGCACGCCCGCCGCATTGAAGTTTTCACCCTGGACACCGGACGTTTGCCCGCCGAAACCTACACCTTGATGGACGAGGTCCGCGAGCGCTACAGCGTTCCTTTGCGGGTTTACTTTCCGGACACGCGGGAAGTCGAAACCTGGGTTGAACAGAACGGAGTGAACGGTTTTTACCGCAGCGCAGCCCAGCGCAAGCAATGCTGCCATATTCGCAAGGTTGTTCCGCTTGGCCGTGCGTTGGCAGGCAAGAAGGCGTGGGTAACGGGTCTTCGCCGCGAGCAATCGGTAACGCGGCAGGGACTGGAGGAACGCGAATGGGACGCATCAAACCAGATGTTCAAGTTCAGTCCATTGCTGGACTGGACTGAGGACGAAGTGTGGTCCTATATGCGCGCTCACAACGTGCCGTACAACGCGCTGCACGAAAAAGGGTATCCGAGCATCGGTTGTGCGCCGTGCACGCGAGCCATTGCGCCGGGCGAGGACGTCCGGGCCGGCCGCTGGTGGTGGGAACAACCCGAAGGAAAGGAGTGCGGACTTCATGTCGACCGGAACGCCAACGCTTAACAACGAGCCAACTAAGGCATCTATAGACCATCTGAAGACGCTCGAAAGCGAGTCCATCTATATTCTCCGCGAGACTGCGGCCCAGTTCCGAAACCCGGTGCTGCTGTATTCGATTGGAAAGGATTCCAGCGTCCTGGTCCATCTGGCCCGCAAGGCGTTCTACCCTGGCCTTCTCCCGTTTCCGCTGCTTCATGTCGACACGGGCTACAAGTTCAAGGAGATGATCGAATTCCGCGACAAATTCGCGGAATCCATCGGCGCGCGCCTGATCGTCCATCGAAATGAGGAAGCCATCGCCAGCGGCGCACATCCGATGAAACTGGGCGTGGCGCGGTGCTGCGGCCAGCTCAAGACTGCCGCGCTACTGGCAGCGCTCGAGAAGGGCGGCTTCGACGCAGCCATCGGCGGAGCCCGGCGCGATGAAGAGAAGTCGCGCGCGAAGGAGCGGGTGTTCTCGTATCGCGATGCATTCGGCCAGTGGGATCCGCGCAACCAGCGGCCGGAGTTGTGGAACCTCTATAACGGACAGATTCACGAGGGCGATTCGATGAGAGTATTCCCTCTTTCGAACTGGACCGAACAGGATGTATGGCAGTACATCCAGCAGGAGAACATTCCGATCGTTCCGCTCTATTACGCAAAAGAACGCCAGGTGATACGCCGCGGCAACAACTGGATTCCGGTCGAAGAATCGGCGCGCATCCAGGAAGGCGAGACCGTGGAAACGCGATGGGCTCGCTTCCGCACGCTGGGATGCGCCCCCTGCACCGGAGCCATCCTGTCGACCGCCGTGACCCTGGACGAAATTGTGTCGGAGGCCTCCACGACGACTCGCAGCGAGCGTGAGACCCGCGTTATCGATCATGGCGCAAACACGATGGAAGACAAGAAACGGGAAGGGTACTTTTGAGCGGTTTGAGCGGTTTGAGCGGAGGACTGCTTCGTTTTGCGACGGCCGGCAGCGTGGACGACGGGAAATCCACGCTGATCGGACGCCTGCTGGTAGACACTCGCGGCGTCTATGACGATCAGGTCGACGCGGCGCAGAGAGACAATGAACGCCGGGGCGGCAAAGGCATCGACTTTGCGCTGCTTACGGACGGCTTGAAGGCCGAGCGCGAGCAAGGAATCACCATCGACGTCGCATACCGCTATTTCGCGACCAGCCGCCGTAAGTTCATTATTGCCGACGCGCCAGGCCATGAACAGTACACGCGCAACATGGTCACCGGCGCGAGCTCCGCGGACCTCATGCTTCTGCTGGTGGATGCGCGGTACGGGCTCACGACTCAGTCGCGCCGTCATTCCTACATTGCCTACCTGCTCGGTATCCGTCATTTCATAGTGGCAATCAACAAGATGGACTTGATGGGCTACGACGAAGCCGTGTATCAGAAGGTTTCCGGCGAATTCATGGATTTCCTGAGGAAGATCGGTGGATCTCCAGACGTGAGGTGCATTCCGATTTCCGCGCTGGCCGGCGATATGGTCGTCACACGCGGTGACCACATGAAGTGGTACAAAGGCGAAACCGTGCTTGAGACGCTGGAAGACGTCCCGGTGGAAGTCAGCGGCAAAAGGGAGGGGTTCCGCTTCCCTGTTCAGAT
>CAMAWS010000235.1 GCA_945861845.1 Candidatus Sulfopaludibacter sp. SbA3
ATCCCGAGGTTGACATTGTTGAAGACCTGAGTTTGAAAACCAGGCAACTCCGCGTTGATCGTATAGGTTCCCGTCTGCAGGCTGGCAAACTGATATGCCCCCGCTTCATTGCTCACGACGGTACTCACGATTCCTGTCGCAACATTGGTCGCGGTGATCGTCACTCCTGGAATCAGGGCGCTCGTGGCGTCTGAAACCGTCCCGCCTACCGTGGCATTGCTGGTCTGCGCGAACACTGGAGTAGAAAGAGACAGGCACAACAACGCGAACGTTAACGCAGCTTTCAATGGTTCCTTCATAGATCCCCTCCCAGGGAAGACGCTTGCATCGACGGTGATCTCACAGCCGGGCCGTTGCCGAGGCCATAAAGAATACTTCATCCCAGTCTGACGAAATTTTCGTGCCGGAAACAGAAGTGAACGGAGTCTATGCCCGGTGGCGAAAGGTGTCAATCCATTGAGCCGGACGGACGCTTATCGGGACAGCGGCGCCAATGGGAGAACGAATACAAGGGAGAAGGACCAGCGGCTCGCATTATCCAGATACGTCTGGTTCCCGAAGCGGTCGCCGGCCCGCGGCAGGCCCGAGGCAACGTAGTCGAGCGAAGTTTCGATTTCGACGTCCTTCAGCCACGGGCGATTCGTCCATTTGAGGAACGCAACGGCGGTATCCAGCTCAAGATCGAGTTTGTGCGAATAACCGCCGGAATTGTGCGGACGCCCGCCGGGACTGTACTTGTCGATGATGTCCACGTGGCTGGAGGCCCAGGCCTTGGTTTCTTCAGAGCGGAGCCAGTGAAAATTGACTTCACTCTCCATTTCCGGAGAACTTCCCTTCAGAAATGGCCGGATGATCGTCTCAACAGTGAAGCTGGTCCTTGGAATGGTGGTGGGCACGCCGAGCGCAATAACAGTCTCGAAGATTCGTTCCCGCTCGGCCCTCCGCACGACCGTTTTGCCCTGACTGTCAGTTTCGGCAATCCGGGGCGCGCGGAACAGATTTTCCCAGGTGAAGGTCGGTTCGACTTTCAGGTCCGGTGCGCACAGGACAAAACATTTCCTGTCTTGCCCCTGAGCCGGCATCGGCAGGAGGTCACACCAGAGGAGCGCCGCAAGGACCGTGCATCTACCGATCATCAGGCCTCCCTATTTGAAGGGCAATTCGTTCACGGTATGGCACGTCCCGCAGGCCGCCGTGTATGGAATCGGCATGGCGCGGCCCGGCGGGACGCCGCGAACGGCCACGTTCGTCTTCAGAGGCACGTCGAATACGTGAGACCTCAATGTGCCCTGCCAATAGGCGCTGTTCTCTTCGTCCTGGGCGCTGGCATAAGGAGGCGTCTTTATCATCCTGCCGAAATCTCCGGCAACGCCGCCGGTGTTGGCGGTCCCCGGCATATGGCAGTCGATGCAGCGGGTCTGACGGCCTTTCATTTTCGCGTTCAGCCTGGACTCCATATGCGAGAGCACATCCACGGCATGACATCGCTGACACAGGGGGGAAGCGGAATCATCGGGGTCATGCATCAGGAAGCGGGTGTATTGGCCGCCGCCATGCAGGTCGTGGCAATCCGAGCAGGAAACCAGCAGACGATCGTTGCGGTACATCGTCGACTTAAGGAAGTCCGCGTACTGTTGGTGGGGCTTGTTCGAGTGAATGTCATCGGCCCAGATATTGTCCTCCCGTCCCTGCCCCCGCATTGTCGGCCCCTTTTTGACCGGGTCGGTGTACTTCGTAATCAACTCGTGGCGGCTGATTCCAGGCCTGGCCAGTTCACCTGTCTCGCTGATCGCCTGCGTATAGCCTTCCGTCGGTCCGCCATACCCCTGCCTTCGGTCGTGGCACCGGCCGCAAACAACGCTGGACCGCTCCGCCGAAAGATATTTCGGGTTGACGATGAACCGGGACCGGCCGCCGTTGGCCACGTGCTCGGATCCGGGACCGTGGCAGCTTTCGCACCCGACGTTGATCTCGTCCGGCGAGGGATCGTCGTCAATATTCATTTCGCCTCCCGGATCGTCGACCGCGCGCACGAGAAGCTGGCCCGTCGCCGAATCCCGATAGCGCTCCCAGCCCGTCAAATGGCAGGCGGCGCACATGGTCTGCACGGCATTCGTATTCACAGGCGGAGCCGTCAACAGGTCGTCGGGCGTACCGTAGCCGCCGTCGGCGCCGGCGGACCACCACATGTAGAACTTGTAATCGTGCCAGACGCGCCGATCCCGGTTCAGCCTGTCGTCACGCCCCGTCATGTTGTACCGGAGCACGGTGTACCATCCCTGACGGTTTCCCAGACCGGGCGGAACCGAGACGATGTACCGCTGATCGTGAACCGCTCCGCCGTAAAGGAGCTTGATCTCCAGGTGCGCCGGGCTATTGGGGTCCCGAGGATTCAAGCGGTTCACCATAGTGATGTAGTACTTGTTGGTCGCTGCGTTCTTCCACAGATAGACATCGGCGTAGGGGGTCGTGATCGGCAGACGGGCGTCGCCGAAGGCCCGCAACTTGAACTTGTCGTCGCCCCGGGCCGAATCGTAGTCCCCCAGCTCGAGACGCGTTCCGCGGGTGTAGTCGCCGGCCGCGGGGAACGAGCCGAGCGCGTTGAAATAGTCCGGGTGTCGCGAAAAATCCTGCATCTTTCCCGGCGCCCCCGGAACGGTCCATCCGAGCTTGTGCGCCGTCTGCTGCCAGTGCTCCTTATCCTTGTGGCAGGCAAGACACGCCGAGCTGCCGGCATAACGGGCGGCTGCCGGCGGACTGCTCGAGACCTTTATCGTCATCGATCGGCCGCGCAATTGGTCTCCTGAATAGCTTCGCCGGCTCTGGTCTCCGCCTGGCAGGTGCTCGGTATCCTGCGGCCCGGGCATGACGTGAATGAAGAACTTGCCATCGGGAACGTTCGCGATCGCGAAGTTGCCCCTGGCGTCGGTCCGGGCTTGTGGAAACTGCATGCCGCGAAGCCGAATCGCATCTTCCAGCGGTTCATCGTAGGCTTCCGCTGGAAATGGCGGAACGTAGATCGCGCTAGCCGTGATCTGTGTGCTGAGGTCCATTGCCGCGGCTGGAACGAGATGGACGATCGCGCCGGCAACAGGATGGCCGGCGTTGGCGGCGCCACCAACGGACCCGGTTGCGGAAGCGCTCACGACTTGTCCCGTGAACTGGACTCTCGGCCTGACCGCCTGAGTGGCTGGACTAGCCGGAGTGGCCCGAAGAATCAGTCCCGCAATCAGCGTTGCAACGAGCGGTGAGATGGTGAGCCAGAATCTTCGCCTGGCGCCCGGCGCCTGCATGTGGTTCTCACTTTCTTATGGAACGGGCCATTATAGGCGCATCAGCGGCGGCATCATTGAATAAATAGGATGATGCCGCCGCACCGTCGAGATCTGTGCTGTAGTGCATCCATACTTGCAAGGGGCGTACAAAAAGCAAAATCCCCTGCCAGGCAACGGCAGGGGATTTCGCGTACAGTTCAGAAGAAACCGGCCGAATCCTCGACCGGCTTGTCACGCTGGCTAGAAATTCAGCCGGGCATTCATCACGAAGATCCGATTGCCGCCCGCCGCTGTGATCCGCCCGAAGCTCGTGGAATTGATGTTCACAATGGGATTCCCGAAATTCGGGTGGTTCAGGATGTTGTTCGCATCCACACGAAGTTCGAACTCCTTGGTCTCGGTAATCCGGACGCGCTTGATCAGGTTTATATCCAACCCGAGCAGTGGCGGACCCTGGATCCATCTCAGTCCAAGACTGCCGACCTGTCCGGGCGCCGGATTCGCGAGGAGAAGTTTTCCCTGCGAATCCGTGATGGCCTTGTTACTGAATGATCCGCTGAGTGCATTCAAGGCCGAAACACCGGCTACCGCCGGATCGGTAATTTGCTGAAGGCCGGGGAAGTAGGTCACGCCATTGGCCACCTTGGTGACTTGCCCCATGTTCTTGGGAAACTCTCAACAATATTGGGTGTGCTGCTGGTGGTCGTCTGCCAGATCGTCGAGATCGGTGCGGCAATGTTCAGAGGCGCACCGGAAGTCCAGCTGAAGACTCCACCGAACTGCCAACGCTCCACCAGCCGCTGAACGACTGCCGGAGCATTGCTGAGGAACGAGCGGTTGGGTCCGAACGGCAATTCGTACGTGCCGTTGCTGGTGAAGGCATGCGTCCGATGGAAAGAAGCCAACGCATGGTCCAATGCCAAATTCCTGGGATCTCGTGGGGTCACGGCGCCGGCCGCTTCTCCTCCATTCAGTCCCAAAGTCCGGCTCCATGTATACGTCGACTGATTTGTGAAGCCCTTCGACAAGCGCTTCGTGAATTGCATCTGAAGCGAATGGTATGTGGAACTGCTCGGGTTCGCGTGCAGAAACACCTGGCTGAACTGGGGATTGAGCACAAAGAAAGTCTCGGACAATCCACCGTTGCGGACGAACCCGCCGCCCTTCCCTGTAACGTTCACGCTGCGGTTCAGGAAATCCGCCAATTCACCGATGCTGCCGTTTGCAATGAACGCCCGAGTGGACGTGTATGCGCGCAAGGCGGCAGACCCTGTAACCGTGGTTCCGTTAACCACACCGGCGCCAGGAATATTGAGCCCCCTCAACATTTGATCGAACAGCGGTGCATTGCCTCCTGCGCGGGTGGTGTTGAACGCATCGAGGAAACCGTTACTGGATATATTCACGCCATTGATCGGAAGCGCATTCCAGAGCTTCGTGCCCTTGGTTCCGACGTAGGCGACGCTCAGCGACATGTCGCCGGGGAGCGCCCGCTGGATTTCAAAGTTGAAGTTTTGAACGTACGGGCTTACCCGGTTATCCGCCGCCCCCTGCATGACATCGCCCCGTTGCCCGTCCAGAGGAATTGGCTGGAGCGGCGCAAACTGATGGGGTATCGGCAGCGAAATGTTGGCCAGGGACAGGTAAGCTGCCTGCGTGTGAAAGATCCCGGTGTTTGTGGAACCCTCCTGGACGGTAGGAATTGAACCCGCAACGTCACGGATAGGGGTGCCGTACATCGGATTGCCCGGATAGGTCAAACCATAGCCGGCGCGAAGCACGGTCTTGTCCTTTTCGAACCACGGAAGCGACCAGCTCAGGCCCACAGACGGAGCGAAGTTGTTCCAGTCGTCGTTCCATATTTGTTTGTCCGGATTGGGCGAATTCTTTCCGACAAGCTCCACAACCGTCGGTGCTCCGCAGGAGATTCCGCAAAGTCCTTTTTCTCCGCCGACGGTGCGTCCAAACAAGCCATTGGCTTCCCACGGAACGCCGTAATACTCGTAATGGACACCGAGGTTGAGCGTCAACGACGGACGAATTTTCCAGTCATCCTTGAAAAACGTCGCGAACTCCTTGTTGCGATGGTCGCGCCGCCGGAATTTCACGCCGTCGGCGTAGCCGCGGAATACCAGATCCTTTGAGGTTCTCAGGTCGAACGCCTCTGCGATCCGGTTAATCGAGCCCGAGAGATCGGTCAACAGGTTTCGCGCCAATGTCTGATTGTTGGCGCTCAGGCCGGGTATGGCGGCATTGTCAATGCCCTGCACCGCCGCTCCACCAGCTCCGAGCGTAGCCAGCGGGAAGAAATTGCTGTCGTTCGCCGCGTTGGACCTGGCGGTTCGGAATTCGCCGCCCATCTTGAATGCGTGGACGCCCTTGGTGAAACTGATCGTATCTCCATACGTCTCGAGGGGGCTTGTGTGCTCACGGGTGGCGCCGTCTGCCGAGGCCCAAAACATGAAGTTGTTCGGGAAGAGCGTGGTGACGACGCCGAACGGCACGCCGTTGCTCTTGGGAAGCAGGTTATACGACTCTTGTCCCTTCGGGCCGGTCTCCTCGCTTTCGCTGTGTCTTCCAGCGAACATGGGCCCCCAGGCATACTGCTTCGTCCGCTTATACCCGACGCGAAGTTCGTTCACGAC
>CAMAWS010000236.1 GCA_945861845.1 Candidatus Sulfopaludibacter sp. SbA3
ATTGAAGCTCGAAGGCGGCACGGGCTCCACCGTTGCTCCCGTTGCCATTCGATAGATCTGAGGAGGCGCCATGTCGGATTCCATCACGCGTCGTGAATTGCTGAAGGCCGCCGGAATTGCCGGTGCGGCCGCCATTGTTGGAACAGAAGCATTTTCAGCCACCGGCGAGGCCGCCCAATCGCCTGCGGCGGCCGGAACGCTCACCTCTGCGGAGTATGAAATCGTTCAGGCAATCTTCTCGCGGATCGTCCCCAGTGACGCGAATGGTCCGGGTGCAACGGAAGCTCAGGCGGCACGCTACATCGATCGTGCGTTGGGTGGAGCGCTGGCGTCAATTCGTCCCGCGTACACTGCAGGCATTGCCGCGATCGATGCCTACGCCCAGGTTTCCAGGGGGACGTCGTTCGCGAGGCTTTCGGCCAGCGATCAGGATGCCGTACTGACCGATATGCAGGAAAACCGCGCTACCGGTTTTACGCCGGACTCCGAATCGTTTTTCAATCTGGTGCGCGCGCATGCAATCCAGGGCGTCTTTTCGGATCCCTTTTACGGTGGCAATGCCAATTTCGCCGGTTGGGATTTGATCGGATATCCAGGCGTCCGGACAGCAGTATCGGCTAACCAGCAGCGCATGGATGCAAAGGTGGCGCCAAATCACAGGTCGGCCTATGACTTCGGAATGTTCTCAAAGGGGGAGTTGTAAGCCATGGCGACTACGCTGCCCAGAACCAATGTTGTCATCATCGGCTGCGGCGCGGCCGGAGGGGTTGCTGCGCTTCCGCTGGCGCAGGCGGGAATCGAAGTGATTGGTCTGGAGGCAGGAAGCTGGGTCACAACTCCTGATATGGCTCCGGACGAACTTCGGTTAAGCCGCGGCGCGTGGCCGCCGGGAGTGCAGAAGGTGAATCGTGAAATTCCGACCGTTCGGCCGAATCCATCGTCGCCGGTGACGAGAGGAATCGACCATCCGATGATGAACGCGGTTGGCGGCACGTCTGTCCACTACTGGGGACAGAGTTGGCGTCTCAATCCGTGGGATTTCAAAGTGGCCAGCGAAACGAAGCGGCGATATGGCGCATCGCGCATCCCGATGGGTTCAACCGTAGAGGATTGGCCTTTCGGCCTGGATGAACTCGAGTCTTACTACGAAAAAGTCGAATACGAGGTTGGGATATCGGGCAAGGCCGGCAATATCAAGGGAGCAATCGATCCGCGCGGCAACAGCTTTGAAGGACCGCGGCAACGCGAATATCCAATGCCGCCGCTTCGTAGCACCGGGTACACCGAAAAGATGGCCGCGGCGGCGCGATCGCTCCAGTGGCATCCTTTCCCCGGTCCCGCCGCAATTACCAGCCGGCCTTATGAGGGCCGGTCGGCCTGCGTTTACCACGGGTATTGCTCCGGCGCCGGCTGCCATGTCAATGCCAAGAGTTCGACGGCTGTCAGCACCATTCCCAAAGCGCAGAAAACGCGCCGCTTCAAAATCGTCACCGAAGCGCATGTCACTGCCATCGTGGCGGGCAACGACGGACGCGTGAGCGGCGTGAACTATCTGAAGGACGGCACCGAATACTTCCAGCCGGCTGACGTCGTGCTTCTTTCAACATATACCTACGAGAATGCGCGCACGCTCCTGGTTTCAAAGTCGGCGGCGTATCCGAATGGGCTTTCGAATAATCACGGGCAGGTCGGCAGGCATTACTTCAGTCATAACCAGACGAGCGCGGTGAGCGCCCTGTTTCCTTTCGATCTCAATAACTGGTACGGCACCCCCTCACAGGGTATCGCTGTGGACAACTGGGCCGACGACAACTTCGATCACGCCGGCCTGGACTTCATCGGCGGTGGAATGCTGTGGGTCTATTCCGAAAGGCGGCCAATCGCTGCTGTCAACGCCATGCAAGGCTGGTTGCAGGGGAGGCCGAATTGGGGTTCCGCCTGGAAAGCCTTCGTGAAGGAAAACGCCGACCGCACCAACACCGCATACCTGCAGAAGACGACACTGCCTTACGAAGACAACTATCTCGATCTGGACCCGGAGGTGAAGGATCCTCTTGGATATCCGGTGATCCGGATCACGGCTGAATACAAAGAGAACGAGAGAAGGATTGCCGCTTTCATACAGGACAAGATGGAGCAATGGTACCGGCAGGCCGGGGCCGTCGGAATTCAGAAGGCTCCGATCGGCGGCGCTATGGGCGTCTCCACTCATGCCTATGGCGGCACCCGCATGGGAGACAATGCCGAGACGAACGTCGTCAACCGATGGGGATTCTCGCATGAAGTCCCGAACCTTGCGGTTCTGGGCGCATCGGTCATGGGAACGAGCGGCTCGCGTAATCCAACACTGACTGTCCAGGCGCTTGCCTGGCGCACTGCGGATTACCTTGCGAGGAAGTGGATGACGGTTGCGGGGTGAGTGGAAGGCGCGCGCTGCAGGAATAGGGGCCGCGGGCATGAGGCCCGCGGCCCAACGCTTTTCTAGACTCCGAGTTCGGTTTTCTTGGCGGCGATCAATGCGTCCAAGCCATCAACCGAGTCGTTATTCTTGGCCTTGTAGAGACGTTCCAACGACTGGCGAGCCGGTTGTGCGATTTCGCCGCCAACAGCGACTGCCTTCGCAAAACTACTCAATGCTTTGTCCTGCTTGGCGATCGTGTCCTGCTGGACTGCCTCGCGGGCGGCAACCAGTTCGTCGAGCAAAGCCTGGTCCGCGCGAGCGGTCTTGGCCTCATTCTCCTTTGCCACGGCGTCCTGCAACTTCCTTGCAGCAGCCGCCGCCTGGGCGGAATAGCCGAGGCCTAGCCGGTATTGTCCCAGCCCGTCTTTCGGATTGATCCGTACGACCTCCTCATACATGAATACGGACTGGTCGTATTCCAGTTTCTGGAGATGAACAATGCCCAGAGTGGCGTGCACCTGACCTTCGAGGAGGTTCTTCTGCTGGTCCCAGACTGCCTGCGTGAAGTCCGCCGGCTTCGGCTGTTTGAACATCGCCTCGACCTGGTTATGAGCCTTCGTTCCCAGGTCAAGAGCCTTGGCCAAAGCGGCATTCTTGCCCGCCTCATCCTGGGGCAAACGCTCCGGCAGCATGCTGGACAGGGCGAGCAGCGCATTCAGGTTGGTTCCATCGATTGCAAGGATCTTATCGCCATACTCCACCAGCTTTGGGAAGTTGTTCGCGTTTTGCGCCGCATCCAGGGCTCTCAGGAAGATGCCGCCCTTCGTCTGTACGGAGGCATTCGGGACTTCCTGCTCGAAGCGGCCAGCTACTTCCAAAACCTTTGCCCAGTTTTGAGCATTCGCGTAGGCGCCGGCGAGCATTGGGAATGCAGCAGGCCGCAATTCCGAGTCTTTATTATCGGTCAGGAATTTTTCGCCCAACTCCGCCTTCTTCTGCGGATTCTGTTCCAGGTAGAAAGCGTTATAGGAGTTGTATTCGGCTTGGGTTTTGGCCTGCGGCGTCTGGGCAACGGCGGATAAAGCTAGCGCCAGTACCAGAGCCATGGTAAGGCCCACGTTGAAACTTCTCATGGTGAAATTGACCTCCTCGGAAATTCACGAAAGCGTTTGGCCAGCATTCTATCGGAGGACAGGGCGAGACAAAAGGCAATTTATACCCCCAAAGCCTGCAGATCCGGTCTGCAGGCTTTGGGATATTGACTTACTCGATGGCGCCTGTCAGATCGTACGCAGCGATCTTGTTTTCCGGCATATGAGGAATGATCAGGAGATTTTGCGCCGGCACGTAAGCATGGTCGGCGGTTCCCTGACCGAACTGGCGAACTGTCCTTACCACTCCGGCGCTGGTGACCTGCATGAGTTTTCCGGCGTTCCAGTCGGTGACGAGGTACCCGCCCTTGCCGTCGCTTTCCAGTCCATCGATGTTTCCCACTGGCTCAGGAGTGAGCAGCGTCTTCTGCTTGGTGGCGAGATCCAGAGTGAAGAGATGCCCCGGCACCTTGGTGCTGAAGTCGGCTTCGGGCTTCCCCCATCCGCCGACGACAAGCTTGCCGTTTTCGACGAGCAGGCCATTTGGATATTCAATATCCTCGCCCTCCGCAAATACCGACGTCTTGCCGTCCTTGAGCGCATAAATCTTTGTGGCCAGCATGTCGGAGACGTATACGGTTCCGTCGGGACCGGTTGCCACGTCATTGAGGAACTGTGCGCCATTGATTTTGACGCGCGAAGTGATCTTTCCGCTCGAAATCTCGATCCCGATCACTTCGTCGATGTCGGCAGTCCACAACGTACCTTCGTGGCTTCGCAACCCTTTCGGCGCATTGAGACCCGTTACCCACGATGTGGAAGCCACGGTTCCGTCCGGATTCAGCTTCGCGATGCGTCCATTGCCGTCCTTATCGCCAGGCATCCCGACAATCAGCGAAACGAAGATAGTGCCGGATCCCGGCTCGACATAGACACTCTCCGGAGCCTCTATGCCTTCGGCGACTTCCCACTTGGGGGCAGTTGGCGCGGCGTTGCCGGTGGCTGCCGGCGTGGCGGGCTGTTCGGGTTCGGGGGCGGCGCCGCAACCCGCAAGAAGCACAATCAAAGCACAATAAAAAAGTCGATTCACACTTCCTCCTGATGAATTATTGAACTATTGTCCGCAGGCCGGAGCCAACCTGTCCACCGAAGTCACATTTATGCGCTCGGCGTCAGGTTGCCTGATGAGATAGCCCCTGACCTGGATCTTCTGGCCCATGTAGGGCTCAAGATTGAAATCCGGTCCGATATAGTCGTAATTGACGAGACGAAATTTCTGGTATCCCGGCGGCATACTGGCCGCAGCCCGCAGCTGTTCCGGCGTCGTTCGGTCCAGGATCGCCGCCCTCACTGGTTCTGAGGCGTCGATGAGTGTCCAGTTGGTTTCGGAAAGCTGTAACAGACACCCTGCAGTCAGAACCATCGACCCGCTTGGCAAAGGCGAGGGTCCTTCCTTTCGGACTATCTGAATGCGGTTCAACGCTTCAATTCCGAGCTCCGCGTTTCCCGGCGGGAAAGCATTTCCCTGGAGTATGTAGGTAAGTATGTCGAGGTAATCGGCATCGCTTATTCTGGGACTGTCTTCCGTACGCCGCGGCGGCATATCGGGTCTTATCAGCGTGAACAAGGATTCCAGTGGGTATTCCCGCCAGTCTTCCATGAATTTCTCGCTTTTCAGGGAGGGCGCTGTTCCTTTGCCGGCGAGGTTGTCCATGTGGCACCTGGAACAGTTGGTTGTGTAGGCGGCCTGGCCTCGTTCTGCCTGGGCGGTTGTGTAAACGCCATCCCAGACCGTTCGTCTCGCGGCGGCAGGCTGCTGGGGGACCGTTGCCGCGGACAGCAAGAGAACGGCGAGAGTCGTGTAAATCATGGACTTCGATGCTGCCAGAAACAATTTCAATTGCCAAAACTTTTCTGAAGGACGGAAATTCAAGTCGGCGTATGCTGATGGCGTATGCTGATGGGGTTGTAAATTGAATTCGTGTCGTTTAGGATTGTCCACTCTTGGCCGATGAGCTTCCAGTACACAGCTCCTCTCCAATTACTGCAAAAGGTTATTTCAGACTTAAGACTATAAGGGTACCGACATGTCAAAAAAATTGTACGTAGGGAATCTGTCGTTCCAGACGACAGAGAATGAAATCACCGATTTGTTCGCGACGGCGGGCACAGTCGAAAGCGTGCGTATCATCACAGATCGCGATACAGGTCGTTCGAAGGGTTTCGGATTTGTGGAAATGCAGGATGGCGCGGACAAGGCGATAGCGCAGTTTAACGGCAAGGAGTTCAATGGCCGGGCGCTCACCGTAAACGAAGCAAAGCCGATGGCGCCGCGCGACAGTCGTGGCGGTGGAGGCGGCGGTGGTGGACGGGGAGGCGGCGGAGGCGGACGCGGCCGGTACTA
>CAMAWS010000237.1 GCA_945861845.1 Candidatus Sulfopaludibacter sp. SbA3
GCAGCTCGGCAAGCTCCGTAAGTTCATGATAATGCGTCGCAAATAAGGTCTTGGCACGGATGTTCGTCTGGATGTGTTCAATGACAGCCCAGGCGATTGACAGCCCATCAAAAGTCGAAGTGCCCCGGCCAATTTCGTCGAGAATGATCAGGCTTCGCGGGGTGGCGGAATTCAGGATAATCGCGGTTTCCGTCATTTCAACCATGAACGTGGACCGGCCGCGCGCCAGATTGTCCGAAGCCCCGATGCGGGTGAAAATGCGGTCCATGATGGGAAAGCGTAGGAGTTGCGCCGGCACAAAGGATCCCATCTGGGCCAGGATGACCATGAGGGCGTTCTGCCGGAGGAATGTGGACTTTCCTCCCATGTTCGGTCCCGTGACGATCAGGATCTGATCGTCGGTGTCGTCCATGTACAGGTCGTTCGGTACGAAACGATCGGCGCGATGTTCTTCAGCCAGCGCCTCGATCACCGGATGCCGTCCTTTACTGATGACAAAGTCGTCGCCAGTGGAGATCTGGGGCCGCGAATAGCCGAATCGGCGCGCCGTGAGGGCAAAGCTTGCCAGTACATCGAACTCGGCAATGGCGGCAGCGGTCTGGCGTATCCGCCGTGATTCCTGGCTTATACGCCCACGAATCTCAAGGAAAAGTTCCTTTTCAATTTCAAGAATCTTTTCCTCTGCCGTCAGGATCTTTTCCTCGTATTCCTTCAGTTCGGGTGTGACGAAACGCTCTGCGCCTACGAGAGTCTGTTTTCGGTCGTAATCCTTCGGAACCAGGTGCATGTTCGCCTTTGAAATCTCAATGTAGTAGCCGAACACCCGGTTGAAACGCACCTTGAGCGACCCAATACCCGTGCGTTGACGTTCGCGCACTTCGACGGATGCAAGGTAGCTTTTGCCGTTCCTGGAAAGCGACCGCAGTTCGTCCAGATCTTTGTGGTACCCATCGCGAATCACGCCGCCGTCGGCGAGCACGATTGGAGGCTCGTCACTGATGGAGGCCGAAAGCAGCTGGTGGAGGTCCTCCAGCAGATCCAGCCGGGCAAGGAGGTCCACAAAACGCTGTGCCTTCAGCTTATCCAAGACACTGGCAATTACAGGCAGGCGTGCGAGTGTGGCGCGTAATGCAGTCAGCTCCCGCGGGGTGGCGGTGCCCAGCGTCACTTTGCCAAGCAGGCGCTCGAGATCGAACACGCCATCGAATGCTTCACGCGTTCCATCGAGCAGAATGGAGGAAGACGCAAGTTCTTCAACGGCGTCGAACCTGGACTCAATTTCCGCACGATCAATCGATGGACGCATGAGCCAACTGCGGAGCAGCCGGGCGCCCATCCCCGTACATGCACTGTTGATCACTCCCAGTAGAGTGTCTTTCGAGTTGCCGCCCGTGGATTCGGCGAGCTCCAGGTTGCGAATTGTCGCCGGATCCAGGACAAGACAGTTTGCCGACTCGTAGTAAGACAGTCCGGTGATGTGATCGAGCGTCGTCTTCTGTGTCTTCCGGACATAGTGAATCATTGCGCCGGCCGCACCGGTGGCGCAGGGCTTGCCTCCGAGGCCAAAGCCGTCAAGGGTGGAAGTGCCGAACTGGTCGCACAGGGCGCGGGCGGCAAAGTCGGATTCGAAGAGCCAGTCTTCCATTTCAGTCTTCGCAATGCCATCGACCTTGCTGATTGTGGGTTTCAGTCTTTCAGGGAACAGGACTTCGCGGGGCGAGTAGTGTTCGATATCGAGTTGGAGGCGGTTCCATCGTTCGTCCCCTGTGAATTCTGCAGCGCGAAATTCCCCCGTGGAAACGTCGAGAAAGGCGCAGCCGACTTGATCGCCCACCTCGGTAACGGACAGCAGGAAATTATTCTCGCCTGGGGTCAGGACATTCGAATCCGTGACCGTTCCCGGCGTGATGACCCGGGTGACTTCGCGGCGAACCAGCTTGACGCCCTTTTGCGGCGCTTCGACCTGGTCGCAGATGGCAACCTTGTAGCCTTTCCGCAAAAGCCGGGCGATGTAGCCATCGGCGGCATGGTAAGGAACTCCGCACATCGGCACGGCGTTTTCGCGGTCTTTGTTGCGGGCAGTCAGCGTGATGTCGAGTTCGCGCGAGGCCGTTACGGCGTCGTCGAAGAACATTTCGTAGAAGTCACCCAGCCGGAACAGGAGCAGGGCATCGGGGGTTTCCTGCTTTACGGCATGGTACTGCCGCATCATGGGTGTGAGGTCCTGGTCTTGCATTTTGGGGTTGGGTTCCACCAATGAGAATTGAGAATTGAACATTGAGCATTGAAAATTGAAAAACAAGAATTGGCTAAATTCTTATGTCTCAATTTCCAATGTTCAATGCCCAGCTTTCAATTCTTATCGCAGGACGGTTCTATCCGAAAAACGCGGCAGCGTCATCAAAAACCTTTTGACGGTAGTGGGTCACTTTGAATCTTCGTGCACCGCTGCGATACTGGACTTTCTTTGCATAGACCGCCCCTATTCGTGGAAAGCAGCTAACGAGACCTACTGCGCCTGCGGGGCACCGGTATTCGACGATCCCATAAACAATTTTCGGCCGTCAGCGAACGTGAGTTCTCTGCCGTTTGCCATATTCTTGCCATTCTTGGCGTGATAACCGTTCACAATTATCTCTGTTCCAATAGGCAGCGAATCCCTCGTAAAGCCAGCCCTGAACATGGCGTTCGGCGCCCCGGCTTCGATTTCCCATGTTTGAACCGTACCATCCGGGCGTTTCACTTCCATGGTGATCCAGCTATGGGGATTGATCCATTCCATCTTCTTGACCACTCCTTGCAGCTTGACCGGCTTCGATGCGTCATATTCTGAAGCGAATGAGTGATGCGCCCACGCGGGCAGTGTGGCCCAGACCAACAGCAGGCAACTGATGCCGGCAAGTAAGACGGAAACCTTAACTCTAGTCCTGCTCATAAGAATCTCCTTTCCTCTTGGTGTTCTAGTCCTTCAACCCTTGTTCCTGCTTCAAGGCTTTGGTTCCAGTGAGCGTGTTTTCCATCATCCTGAAGTTGCCTTCGTGACAGGCGAACTCAAGAAGATCTTCCGGCCCCTTATATGCGGCCTCCTCCACCCTCCACGGAATGACGAACGTCCAGGGCCTCGTCCATGTTTTCGGATCTTCTATCGTGACTGTGTAGTCGATTGTCTTATCGTCGACGCGCGTGAAGCGTTCTGTAATGTGGAAGTTGCCTTGCGGAGGACCCCATGTATATGAACCCTCAAATGCCTGCTTGTCGGTGAAATTGGTCCCGTCGACGACAAGGGTATCGCCCTCCCAATGACCACGCGAATTCCCATTCCATTGGCGGATGCCTGGATCAATGTGGGGACGCCCATCGACCGGAATGATGCGAACGTCGTTCATGCTCTCGTAGTGAATCACCACATAGCCAGGAGACTGCAGAATCTGCACGCCATGGTTATACTCCTGAAATATGCGGGGCATCGGCCGGGCGACGCAACGTGTATACACGGGATGGTCTTCCCATGTATTGATCAGGATATGCGTAACATCCCCGCCACCCTTAATGCGTCTGGCTGCCAGTTTGGCGGCGGCTTCTTCACGCACCTTCTGCATTTCGGCGGTGTAGGCTGGCTGCCGTCCATCTTCCGGGTCGACGATTAGCGATGTGCGGCCTGTTGGTTTTCCCAAGGCATAGTCGTTTCCAAACCACAACTTGCTATAGCTGAAGTGCTCGTTAGTCTGGATGTCTTCCTGCAACTGTTCCGCTGCCTGGTGCTCCAGTTCCTCCAGTTCCTCCGCGGTATAACTGTCCTTGCCTTGGAGCGTAAGGGGGCGCTGGAGTGGCGTGTGAGTGGAAAACGAGTACACGCCCTGCAGGTCCGGATCACCCCAGGCTGTGCGCCTGGTTGTTTGCTGTTGTCCCGCAATGGCAGGCTGCGCCAGCAACACGACAATGATTACGGTCGTCAGCGCACAAATCGGTGCGAGAAATCGATGGCTCATCGGAAGCCTCCTTTTATTTGCCAATGAAATGACCATACATAAACTCTTCGGCGTACTCCACGCATTTGAACTCGAGAAGTTCCGCGTTCCGCTCCATGCGACGATAAAGAGGCATGCTGATTTTCCAGGGACGTGTGAAGACATTCGGATCTTCGATCGTGGCTTCATACATGATGTGGTAAGGCGTCATCGGCGTGTAACGTTCCACCACTTTCAACGCGTCACTATGGAAGTTTCCGGCGCGGTCGAACCATGTGCGGTCCAGGTGATTTGTTACGTTCACGACCAGTGTGTCGCCTTCCCAGCGTCCAATGGACCAGCCCATCCAGGAATCCGTGGGAGCTTTAGGAGCGCGGTCCATGTGAATGATGCGGGTCGCTCCCGCAAACTCATACGAGATCAGAATCTGGCTTGAGGTTTGTACAATTTGAAACGGCAACCCCATATATGTTGCACGCGGCACGCCCGGCAAATAACACTTGGCTTCCGGATCGCCGGTCGTCTCGTTCGTTTCGCGATCAATTGGCCGGTTGAGTCTCTTCGCGAAATTCTCCTTCTGTTTTTCCACGGCCCACGGTTGGTATGGAATTTCACCGCCTTCAACAACACCCTGTCCTGCGGGCGTCGCGCCGATGGCGCCAGTAAGCGCCGGAAACTGCGCCTGTGACGCGGCATGCGGCCGCAGATCCCAGTTTGCGGTGCTGTTTGTCTGCCAAATCCCATTCAGATCGGGATTTTGTGTGCCGGCCAAGCGTGGAGCGCGATAGGTTTGAGGCGGAGCCTGGCCCTCGCTGGTTTTGACTTCCAGCCACGGACTTGCGACGAGAATCGCAACAATGACAAAAACTGACTTTCTTAACCGCATGCAAAAATCCTCTCCACTAAAACACATACTTCAAAGCAAGCTGCATGATTCGCGGGTCGCTTGCGGATTGGATCCTGCCGAAGGTCGTACTGTTCAGAGTCGTACCTGGATTGCCGGGATTCATATGATTGGGCAGGTTGAACGCCTCGGCCCGGAACTCGATCGCATGGTTCTCCCGAACCCGGAACTTTCGCGTCAGCCCCATGTCGATCTGGATGCTTCCGGGCCCTCTGAGGATACCCACTCCGGAATTTCCATACATGCCATTTGCAGGGCGTCCGAAGGCCGCCGGGTTGATCCAAAGATCAACGCCCTTGTTAGTAGCATAGGGATCGGCAAGCACCTGGTCGGCTCGCCGGTCCAGGGTTCCAGTCAGTGCGCTATCGACGCCGGATGCGACGGTCAGGGGACCGCCGGACAGCAGCCTGACAATTGCCGAAACCTGCCAGCCGCCACCCAGAACCCTTAATGTCGAGTTGGAGAACTGTGGTGTTTCGTATACGGAGGAAAGATTGAAATTGTGCCGGCGGTCTGTCGCGCAGTCTCCACGATTCGCGCGCCGGCGTTCGGGAGTCTGTCTGCCGTTAACTTGAAATATGGACGTTGTTCCATCCTCGATGCAGTGGGAGAGCGTGTAATTTGCCAGAACGGTCATGCCATTACTGCGCCGCCGCTGGACTGTCAGCAACATCCCGTTGAAGCTGCGCGTCCCGCCATCGTCGACATTAACTAAGTAGCTGTAGTACTGCCCCTCAGTCGGGTTTTGCAGGGACAACTTTCGCCTGGCCGCCAAATTGGCGGTGGACGAGCAGGGCGTGTAGGTTCTTCCAGCAATAACGCAACTGGCGCCGGGCAAATATATGCCGGGATTCAGTTCGCTGGTGGACCACTGGTGTACGAGTTCGTTGCCAATGTAGTTCGCCGCTACCATCCAGTCCGACCCCACTTGTCTTTGGATACCCAGGTCCCACTGATTGACATAGGGTGTCTTGATGTCCCGCGGAACCGTGACGTAAACACCAGCCGCAGGAAACGTCA
>CAMAWS010000238.1 GCA_945861845.1 Candidatus Sulfopaludibacter sp. SbA3
CTCCGGAAGTCACATTGACAATGCCGCCGAACTGCCACCGTTCAACCAGACGCTGCACCCATGACGGAGCGTCGCTGAGAAGCGGCCGGCCGGGTCCAAAAGGCAACTCGTACGAGCCGTTGGTCACGAACGAATGTGTGCGGTGGAAACCCAGCACGGCTTTATTCAATCGCTGGTTCCTGGGGTCCCGATAGTCGATGACGCCATCACCGTCGTTCTCACCCAATGCGCGGCTCCATGTATACGATGTGGAGTTGGTGAATCCCTGCGACAACCGTTTCGTCACCTGGACCTGCATTGAGTGATACGTCGAGCTGCCTGGATTCGAGTGGAGTCTCGCGGCGCTGAACTGGGGATTGAGCACGAAGAAATTCTCCGGGTACAATCCGCTGTTCCGGACGAAACCGCCGCCCTTCCCCGTGACGCTAGTGCTGCGGTTCAGGAAGTCCGCAAGCTGCCCGGCACTGCCGTTGGCGATGAACGTTCGCGTGCTGGTGTACGTGCGCAATGCCGCCGATCCGGTGACCGTGGTGCCATTGACCACTCCAGCGCCGGGAATATTCAGCCCCCGAAGCATGTTGTCGAACAACGGAGCGTTGCCGCCGGCCCGGGTGACGTTGAATGCTTCAAGGAAACCGTTATTGAAAATGTTCACCGTATTGAGGTCGGCGGCGCCATAGAGCCTTGACCCTTTGGTTCCCACGTATGCGAGGTCCAAGGTCCAATCCGAGGCGAGCTGCCGCTGAATTCCGAGGTTGAAGTTCTGAATGTAAGGATTTGGCCGTTCGCTGGAATACATCTGAAAGACATTGCTGCGTGGGCCATCCAGCGGATCGGGTTGGAGCGGCAGGATTCTGGGTATTGGCAGCGAGAAGTTCTGCAGTGACAGGTAGGCGCCCTGCGTGTAGATGAGGCCGTTTGCGCCGGAACCCCCGAACGTTCCAGGGAGGGAACCCGCCACCCCGGCAATATTGCCGGGCACGCCCTTGAGAGTGTTCGTTACATAGCTCACTCCGTAGCCGGCGCGAAGGACCGTCTTGTCCTTTCCAAGCCAGGGAAGCGACCAGCTCAAACCAAGAGAAGGGGCAAAGTTGTTGTAGTCGTTGTTATAAACCCCTTTGTCGGGATTCGGCGAATTCTTGCCGACAAACTGCACGGTGGTGATGGCGCCGCAGGAAATTCCGCATAAGCCTGTTTCCGCGCCGGCGGCCCTTCCCAGTTGGCCGTTGCCATCCCAGGGCACGCCGTACCAGTCGTACCGGGCGCCCAGGTTCAATGTCACGGCCGGAGTGATTTTCCAGGTGTCCTTGAAAAAACCGCTGAACTCGTTGGAGTGAACATCGCGTTCCTTGATCTTGACTCCGTCGCCGTAGCCCAGGAAAACCGGATTCTTTGTATCCCGAATGTCGAAGCCCTGCATGACTTGAGCCACGGAACCCGAGAGGTCGGTCAGCAGATTTCGGGCTACCGTCTGATTGTTGCCGGTCAGGCCGGGAATGCTGACGTTGTCAATACCGGCCACGGCCACTCCGCCGGCTCCCAGGTCCACGCGCGGCACGAACCACGTATCGTTCCACCCGCGCGAGCTGCCGAGACGCCATTCACTACCAATCTTGAATGAGTGTGTGCCTTGATTCCAACTCAGCGTGTCCGAAAAGGTATACAGCGGACTCGAGGATTCGCGCGTCTGGCCATCCAGATTCGTGGTAATCGCCAGGAAAGTCTCCGGGAAGAGTGTGGTCCTGACGACATACGGTGTGCCGTTACGGGTCGGGAGCAGGGCAAGCACCGCTTTCGCCTCTTCGGTGAGGTCGGCAATGTCGTCGTTGCCCGTTCTGCCCACCTGGAAAGACGCCCGGGTGCCGAACGCCGAGTTCTTATAGCCCACTCGCAGTTCGTTCACCAGGTTTGGGCTCAGCGTTGAGACCAGAGAACCCGTTATCAACCCTGGGTTCCGCTGGGCCTTGCCGTTATAGCCGCCGGGCCAGTTCATGATGCCCGCCTCGGTGGTGATCCCATAGTCGTGTTCCCAGGTGTAGACAAAACTGAACTTGTGATTGGAGTTGAAATTGTGATCGAGCCGGGCATTGAACTGATCCCTGTCCTGATCCATAATCTGCACCTGTGAGGGATCCAAAAGACTGGAGTTGCGGGTGAACCGGATGCCAGCCGTATTCAGGCCGTCGCCAATCGTAAAGTCGTTTGGCATCGGCATTCGCGCCAGGAACGTATTTTGGATAATGCCGGTCGGATCGAATCCCGGCCGGAACGGATCGCGGCCAAACACGCTGAATTGCTGTATGTCGCCAGTGGCATTTGCAGGCCTCGTGGGATTGCCGTTCCGATCGACCGCAGGACTGAGACCGACCGCGTTCTGGTTATCGGCGCCTGGGAAAAAACGGAATATGCCCTGACGGGCCTGCGCCGTAAGCACGGGGCCGACGAATGTTTTCTTCAAGACCCAACGCTGCTCGTCGAGCAGAGCGAAAAAGAAGGTCTTGTTCTTGACGATCGGTCCGCCGATGCGTCCTCCAAACTGATTGCGGTTCGAGTAGTTTTTCGCCACGCGGTTGAAGTTGTTGAACCAGTTCGACGCTTCAAGGGCGGAGTTCTTGTTGCTGATGAACGCGCTGCCGTGAAACTCGTTGGTTCCGGACCGCGTGACCATCTGCACCTGTCCGGAACCGCGCCCCGCTTCGGCATCGACCGTCGACGTCACGATTCGAACCTCTTCGACCAGGTCGGGGCTGACGTAGGTATTCGAGAATGCGCCGAAATCGAATCGTCCGTCGGACACCACGAAACCATCCCGCGTCGTATTGACAGAGCTGAGCCGCGAACCCGTGAAGTAACCATCGAGGCCATTGGCGGCTTCCGGGCCGGCGCCAGCCGACGTCGAGATCAGGTCCATGACGTTGCGTCCAGAAAGCGGCAGATCGCGCACCTTGTATTCCGGAAGCACCGACCCCACCGACGCCGATGTGGTTGCAATGAGTGTGTCGGCCGCGACAGAGACTTCAACCGCCGTTGAAACGGAACCGACCTGCAACGTGAAGTTCAGGCGCACCTGCTGAGCGCCTCCAAGATTGACTCCGTTGTAATTCTGGGTTTGGAAACCCGGCAATTCGGCCGTCAGCGTATACGTCCCGGTCTGCAGGCTTGCAAACTGGTAAGCGCCCGCCTCATTGCTGATGACCATGGTTACAATTCCGGTTGCCGTATTGGTTGCCGTGACTGTTACGCCAGGAATTAAGGCGCCAGTGGCGTCGGAAATGGTTCCGCCGACGGTGGCGTTGCTGGATTGTGAAAATGCTGTGCCAGATAGAAGGATTACGGCCAGCAACAAGGTCGCCGATGCCGAAAGCAATCGCATGATGTTCTCTCCATTCTCTACGCCGTGAAAGAGTGTCGAATTCGTTGGCTTCAGGCTATCTTGGCGCCGAGATGCTGAGTCGGGGGGGCGAATTCGCCTTTAGAAACTGGCGCGATTATAGGTTTCCGCGCTATGGCTGGCAAGGAGTGTTTAGGCTGATGAGCCTGAGGGGCAAGGGTCCGGACCGAGGCGGATCAGCGAGCGTCTTTCGCGCAGCGGAACCCGACAACATTACTCGCCTGATCCCCGGTTCCATAATTCCGATAATGAGACCCCAGCAGCGTGAGCCCCGCGCCGCCGCCTCCGGCCTCTGTAGCCCAACCGCCGCCGCGCAGGACGCGGTACTTGCCGGTCTCGGGGCCGCGAGGGTTTTTCGATGGAGCAATCGAGTAGTAGTACTGGGTGTACCAATCCGACGTCCATTCCCACACGTTCCCGATAACGTCATGCAGCCCGTAACCGTTGGGCGGGAAAGAGCCCACTGAAACCGGTCCGTTCGGAAAACCATAGCGGGCCATCTTTACGGTTTTTACAAGCGGTTTGTTGTCTGGTGCACTTGCGGCGGGAGCGTCAGCCGGCGGTGCTTCGGGTTCCAGAATGTCTCCCCATGGAAAGAGTTTCTTGTCGGATCCCCCGCGCGCCGCTTTTTCCCACTCCGCCTCCGCGGGAAGCCTCTTGCCGGCCCACGCGCAGTAGGCAGAGGCGTCATCCCAGGTGACATTGTAGACTGGCCATTGTTCCTGCCCCGGGTTCACCTTTCCATCCTTCCAGTTCCACGGCTTTGCGCGTCCGGTAGCCTGGGCGAACTTCGCGAATTCGGTAGTTGTCACCTCGTACTTGTCAATGTAGAAGGTGTCAATATCTACCGGCCGGGCCGGCTGGTCATCCAGCCGGGGCCTCGCCGTCCAATCGAGTTCGTCAAATTGGAACATATGGGTTCTGCCCATCCAGAACGTGCCGGCCGGGACGAGCGCCATGCCCGGCAGTTGGTCTTCGACAAACATTCCGATTAATAGCAGGCCCAGGACTGTCATGGCTACGTCCACAACTCGTCGATAGGGTCGCTGCTCTGGATCTCCGACGCGCCCAGCGGGGCCGTTTGAGTGTATTCATAGCCGCGGCCCGAAGGCGTTTCATCGATCGCCTTCCGCCAATCGATTCCCAGGGCCGAATAGATCGTTGCAACCGCGTTATCCATGTAAGGTTGCACCTTGTTCTTCCAGCCGGTATCGACGCAGATACCATTCTCCGTGGCGCCTAGAATAAGGCCCGGTTTGATGCCTCCGCCGGCGAACAGGAAGGGATAGGCGTACCGCCAATGGTGACGTCCCGCGACAGGATTGATATCGGGCGTGCGTCCGAATTCGCTGCCGGCGACGATCAGTGTCTCATCCAGCAAGGACTTGCCAGGCTCGTGGCCCGGCATTTTCTCCAGGTCCGTCAACAGGGCCACAAAGCCTTTGTCCCAGCGCAGGCAATTCACATAGTGGTTCTGCGGCGCACTCCGGTCGAAGATTTTCGTGTGCTGGTCCCACACTTCTTTTTCGTCGACATAAATGAAGCGGGAGCCCGCATCTGCCGCAAGAAGGTTACGGGCCATCAGTAGCGCATAGGCGTAGCCGCCCGAATCTCCGGCGCCGTAGCGCTGCCGGTCCTCTTCGGTGGTTTCGAAGACCTTGGTCCACCTTGGATCGGTCAGTATCCGCATCGCATCGGAATAGTAGGCCTTGTACTCGCTTTCCTTGTCGCCCAGCGAGGCGCGTTCGTTGTCGGATAGTTCTTTGAAGTTGCTCAAGAGGTTCCAGCGCTTTTCCAACTTGTCTGCGCCTTCCGCTTTGCCTCCGAATATTTCGAAGGCCTTGTTGGCAAACAGATCAAAGCCGGAGAATTGCGCCGGCAGGAATCCTGGCCCGATCGTGCCCGGATCGTTGTGGCCCGTGTTCGTGCTCACATAAGTCGGAAACGTATCCGTCTGGCGGCGCTGGCCGTCCAGTTCAGACGCGATGACTGAGCCAAACGCCGGTGTTTCCTTCGCAATCGCCGGCGCGAGCGCTCGTCCCGCCTGCGTGTGATACTGACCGTTAAAATGCACAAGTTCGCTCGCCCTCATCGAACGCACGATCGAAACCTTGTCTGTGTGCTCGGAAAGTTGGGGGAACAATGTCTTGGAAAGATACAAGCCCGACTTTGTCTTCCTGACGTCCAGGTCCCTTGGTTGAAGCCGGTGCTCCTTGAAATCCCACGTATCCCAGGGACTGATGCCCCCGGCAATCTGGATCATGATGGCGTTCCGCGCTGTTCCGCGAGGCATTGCCCGGCCCTGGGCGCGAACCTTCAACGGCCAGATGGCGGGATTGGCCCACATGCCGGCAACCGACAGACCGCTCAATTTCAAGAGTTCGCGGCGGGTCATGCCGATCATCTTCGATTTCCAGTTGAGATCCATGATTCCCTCTAAATGACTAATGATTCAGTACGAACTCAATGCTGTTCAACAAGACCCACTGCAGAT
>CAMAWS010000239.1 GCA_945861845.1 Candidatus Sulfopaludibacter sp. SbA3
GGCTGAAGCCCCGCGCCCACATGCATATCACCCCTACTTCACCACGACGCGGAAACCGAGATACCCTTCGGCCTTGATCGGCTCCATCCGCGAGCGGCGAGCGACGCGGAGTTCGTCCTCACCGCTCTGGAAACTGCCGCCGCGCAACACTCGCTCCTTACCCGCAGCCGGTCCCATCGGATTCTTCTGCGCGGGCGCCCTGTAGGAATTCTCGGAATAGTAGTCCTGCACCCACTCCGCAACGTTTCCCGCCATATTGTGCAACCCGAATTCGTTCGCCGGGTATCGTTTGCGCCTCGCGCTCGAATCGCTGCTTCAGTTCGGGCCTGGATGAAACGCCACCGGCAAGAACTTTGACGGCCACAGTTCGGTTGAGCCGCGTGTCTCGCGCTTTGTAGACCTCACCCTGTCCGCCTGCGCCGATCAGCGAGGCAATTTCATATGGGCCGAGATTTGTGCCGGGAGTCAGCATGTATGGGGCGGGATTATACAGCTAACGTGATGGAGAAGATGGGGCAGTTACGGAGGCTCGATTCAGAATTTATTCGGTCGGCCCGCTGTCGGCATCGTCGTCGGCAGGTTCGATTCGACCTAACGCCTCGTCAGTGGCCAGTTCCAGTTCCCCGAGTTCATCCTCAGAAAGAATTTGGATCTTGGTTTGTAGAGCCGATTTGGGAATAGCGCGCATCTGGAATGCGAGTGCGACCGAATCCCCAGGTAGTCCGTTGGCGGAACCTGCAATCAGGGCAGTGCCCGCCAGGTTGGCGCGTTCCAGATTAGTTGTGAGAGGGATGACAAGAACTGATTGGAGAACCTGAGTCAGAGTGTCGCTTTGCCAGATTACGACTGGCCGGCGACCAGTCTGTTCCCGCAGACGATAAGGGCCGAGGTCCGCCCACCAGACCTCACCGCGTTTCAACTAACGGTCCTCTTCGTCGAGCTTAGCCGACCAATCCGCAAGTCCCTGTTCGGCGAGGTCCATATCTTCGGCATTCGGACTCTTTGCGAGACGGTCGAGATTCCAACGGTTGGGATCGGGCCGCCGAACCAATATCAGGTTCACGCGTTCGCCAGCCCGGAGCGTGAGAGGTTTCGTTGGCCTCAGCAAACCTTTCTCATAGTGAGCTTCGACACGTTTCATTTGGGCCTATGCTACCACGGATGCCTCTCGCAAATTCACCCGCGCGAGGCTCGTTATCGTTCCTCAGCGCGACTGCTCGCTCAGCTTGTGCCTCAGCCGAAAGTCTTCGATCGAATCGTTCGCTGCACTCCAAAGATCTGCCAGTCGGCTGCGCGCGCTGTCTCCTTTACTTATGTCCTCACCGCGCGCTTCAAACACGAGTGGCCCGCTGTAGTGCGCCAATACGAGTTTCTCGATGAAGGCGGGCCAGTTCATGGTGCCCTCGAACGGCCAGAGGTGTTCGTCATCGATGCCGTTGTTGTCGTGGATGTGGGTTGTGTTGATGTGCTGGAATCCATCCGTCACGTTCTGCAAATGCCCGTGTCCGGTGTCGTAACAAATCCCACTTTCGGGCACGTCGGCGACTGCTTTGAATTCATTGATGCGCTGGATCGTTGAAATGTCGTTGGGAATGTTTTCGACCATGACGCGAACTCCTGAGAAGGCGCGGATCTCGCGGATCAGGGCGTATGCGTGATCGAATGCAACGGGATGAAATTCCTGGCCCGGATTGCCGAAGTGCAGCACCACATACTCCGGCGTGACCTGGTCAGCGAGTTCGAGAGACCGCTTGATTTCATCCATTGCCGCCACGCGGGCGCGCTTGTCCGGATCGAGCGGCGAAATCCATATTTTTTGTTTGGGGCCGATGTGTTCGACGAACGGAAGGTGAATAGAAGGAGCGGGCATGGCGTTCTCCTTGAACCATCGGCCAATGTCCCGCAGGAGCGCTCGATTGTGAAAGTCGAGGTGCGGCCGGTTACAGAAAAGCTCGATGCGGTCGTAGCCCGCTCTTCTTATGGTTTCCAGGAGGCCGCGAGTCACGGCCTGCTTGCGAAAAATTTGCGTGGAGATGCCGAAATGCATGAAAGCATTGTATGATCTGGGGCATGTTTTTCAGGCATTTCATCGCATTTGCCCTCATTCTGTTTACCGTTCTGCCGGCTGCCGGGCAGTCATCCAACGTCATTATCGACAGCGATCCCCGTTTGTTCACGGTAATGGGCGCGTTGAATGCTGCCGGCTTTGATGTGGAGATCGCATCGCAATATCACCCGGTCCGGGCGGAAGTTCGGAAACTGGCGGAAGGTATTGATCCGGATCTGCGCCAACGGCTCAGGGCTTTCTATGCCAGCCGTAAAGGGAACGAATCCGACGAAGCCCAGTATGCCAAGTACGTATCGCTGGCCGTCGTGCTGACAAACCCTCCCGAGCTGAATCTTGTTTTTCGCGAAGAGCTTCTGCCTCCCGACGCAAGAAGTGTCGCGGGTTTCGCTCCCTTGATTCGGGAGTTCTACCAGCAGGCGCGCGTCAGCCAGAAGTGGGCGGAATTACGGCCGCAGTACGATCAGGTACTCGACGACCTCGGACCCCGGCTCCGGGATACGATTCTTCGCACCGACGCCTATCTGCACGTGCCTTTTGGGACGAACGCCCTGAGAACCCTCGCCATATATATCGAGCTTGCGGCGCCTGTGAACAGCGTGAACGTGCGGAACTACCAGGATGATTACTACGTTGTGATGGGACCTACTAATTCCCCGCAACCGCAGGATGTCCGGCATACTTACCTGCATTACCAGCTCGACAGTCTTGTAACCAGGGATGTAGGGAAGATCCGGACTGGCGCATCCCTGTTAGCGCTGATCAACGGGGTGCCCGGCGTCGATCCGGCATATTCGAACGACTTTCGCATTATGACCACCGAGTCGCTGATCCGCGCTATCGAGGTGCGGATCGACCGCTTGCCTCCGGACCGCGCCCGGCAAAGCATCGACAATCACTATCGGTTGGGCCTTCTGCTGGCGCCCTATTTTTACGAATCTTTGATCGGCGCCGAGACGCGCGAGGATGGGATTCGCGAATACTTTGACGAACTGGCCGCGGCCCTCGACGTCAAGAAAGAGCAGGAGAGATTCCAGCTGTCGTTTAACCAGATTCCAATTCCCCCGCAGGAGCCGGCTTTTCGCACAGAGGCGCCCAAGGCGCCTGCGGTGCCAGCGGCGGATCCGCTCCGCGACTTGCTGAAGCAGGCGGAGACCGCATTTAACGGCGGCAACATCGAGGTTGCTCGCGCTGCGTTCCAGAAAGTCCTTGCCGATTACGGCAACAATAACGGCGCCGCCTCTTATGGCCTTGCATTGATCGCCAGCAGGGAAGGCGATAGTGAAGTCGCGCAGCAGTATTTCGAGCGCACTGCCGGCAGCCCGACTGCTGAACCTTCCATGAAGGTATGGTCATTTATATATCTTGGCCGAATTCAGGATCTGGAGTGCAACCGGGATCGCGCGGTCGAATATTACCGCCAGGCGATCCAGCAGGGAGACAACACAAGGAATGCGCAGGCAGTCGCTCGTGAAGGCGTTGACAAGGCCTATGGGGATGCCTGCAGGTAGAGCGGAAAAGTGCGCATCTCCTCGCTTGACAGTAAAGCCCTGGATGAATAGTCTTTGTGTTCTTCGTGCCTACTAAACCGATAAGGAGATTTTTCCCAATGATGACAAAAAAGGGTATTACGTTCGCGGTGATAGCCCTCACTTTGGCGCTTGGCCAAACCGCACTGCAAGCTCAGAGAAGGAATCAGGACCGCGAACAGGCGCAGGCGGCGCCGGTGTTTATAGGTCCGCAGGCTACCAGCCAGGCTGAATTGGACGCTTTCCAGGCACTCCAGAAGGAGACCATTGCGGCCACCAAGCTTACTTTGGCTGATGCATTTCTTGCTAAATATCCGATGTCGGAAATGGTGGGCTGGATTTATCGCATTCGCATGGAGTCGTTGGGACAGCAGAGGAAGTATGCAGAAGCGAATGCAGCCGCCGAATCCGGGCTCGCCGCCGAGATCAAATTCATGGAAACCGTGATCGCCCGGGCGGACGCGGACGCAAAAGTCGACCCCAAAAAACGCGACAAGAACGCTCCTCCGCTGATTGACAAGAATTCGGACGCATTCAAGAAGTTCGGCGCGGATACCGAAAAAGCCATGATGTACTACTACCAGAACATCATGAATAACTATCAGCAACTCAATGACGCACCCAAGATCATCGAGTACGGCGAGAAAGCCCTGGGCCAGGATCCTGACGATCTCTTCACGCTGCTGACGCTTTCAGGTGTGCTCGCGGAGCGGCCGCCCACGGACGCAAAGGCTCTGGAAACTCAAATGAAGCGCGCGGAGGAAATCGCCAAGAAGGCTATTCAAAAGGTGAACCCGCTTCCTGAATCGCCACAGAAAGCCGGTATCCTCAACAGCGTTCATCAAACTCTCGGCCTGGCGTATCTCCATCAGAAGAAATTTGGAGATTCGCAGAAGGAATACCTGGCGGCTATCACGGCCAAGAAGGACGACCCGATTTCTTATATGCGGCTGGGCATTGCATATGCGGGGGAGCAGAAGGTGGATCCGGCACTCGACGCCTTCGCAAAATCGGTTTACCTGAAGGGTCTGACCGAGTCGCAAGCTCGCGAGTTGCTGACCCAGGTCTATCAGGGAAAGAATAAATCGCTCGATGGGCTGGATCAGTTCATCCAGGCTGCCGGCCAGAAGATCGGCCAGTAGGAAGGCAGGTAATCTGGGGGAAATCCGGGAAGATCGGGGGTGCGTCCCCCGATCTTCCCGGATTTCCCCCAGATTTGTTTTATGAGAACCCTCGAGGACCTGGAGCGCGATCTCGATTATCGATTCAGCGATTCACTGTTGCTGCAGAAGGCCCTCACGCACAGCTCTCATGCGCACGAGCAGAATCCGGAGTCGGGTGACAACGAACAATTGGAGTTTCTCGGCGATTCGATCCTCGGGTTTGTTGTCAGTGACATGCTGTACCGCGCGCATCCGACTTTGACGGAGGGGCAGCTTTCAAAACTGAAGGGTTTCCTGGTCAGCTCTGCTAACCTTGTCAAATACGCCGAACAGCTTCGGCTTGGCGAATACCTTCATCTCGGAAGGGGAGAAGAGAAGACAGGCGGCCGGACGAAGCAGGCGCTGCTCGTGGACGCGTATGAGGCCATCCTGGGCGCTATATACCTGGATGGTGGATTCGATGTGGCCCGCCGGTTCCTGCTGCGATTTTTTGAACCGCAGATTGGCGATGTCGGGGACTCGATCCGGCATTTCACCGATTTCAAGACTGCCCTCCAGGAAAGCCTCCAGGAGCGGCAGAAGAGCCGGGCAGAATATATCGTGAGCAGCGAGATTGGACCCGACCACGAGAAACTGTTTACGGTTGACGTGATGGTCGACGGTGATTGCATTGCTCGTGGACTCGGGCTCACAAAGAAAGCGGCCGAGCAGGCCGCGGCACGGCACGCTCTGAATAAATCTTGAGCATGCGGGAAGGAAGGGGATCAATGACGGAAGCGGCGGTCTATAAGAAATCAACCGTTCGTGAATATTTCGAGTCTCTGGTCATCACCGTAATCCTCGCCCTGTTCGGCACGACTTTCATTGTGCAGGCCTTCAAGATTCCGACTCCATCCATGGAAGACAATCTTCTTGTCGGCGATCACCTGCTCGTCAACAAGTTTGTGTTCGGTTCCCAGGGATCCATCCTGGATGCAGTACTGCCTTTCAAGAATGTCAACCGGGGCGACGTCATCGTTTTCAAGTATCCCAAGGATTTGACAAAACACTATGTGAAGCGGGCAATCGGCCTGCCGGGTGACAGGCTGAAGGTCGTCGACCAGCAGGTATTTGTTAACGGGAAG
>CAMAWS010000240.1 GCA_945861845.1 Candidatus Sulfopaludibacter sp. SbA3
TACACCGGTGCCCAACGCATCTATCTTTTCGAGACCATAGTAGGAGTACAAGGGAACTGCAGATGAACCCTGTCGGTAACCTGACGGCAGGGAATTAGCCTTCACGAACTGAATCAGTTCGTCCCTCGACATTTGAAAGATGTATTCCAGTTGTTCTGTATACCGCTGTCGAATGTCCGTGGACGGACCATAGCTAATATTTTCTATCCCGCCGGCCCTGAAATATTCTGGGGGCGTTACCCTCGACAGAGCAGACCAACGCAGGCTGTTAACACCGAGCTGCTCAGGCGATGAGGATACATAGTCAAGGGGCAACGCATCGACTAAAACCCATGCGTGGTCAAAATTAAGCTGCCTGGTGCCTGTCGATTTAAAGTGATAGAAATTGGCGTATGCCGATGTGACCAGCAGGAAAATGACCACGGAGCACGATAACTGGAGCGTTTTAAAGCGCCAACTTTCCTTGTCGAGCAGTAGAAAAGGAAATAGGGAAATTGCAAAAAGAAGAGAGTTGGGCTTGATTAGGTAGGCAAGGCCAAAGATGCCAGCGGCGAGACAGTAAACTAGCACCTTCTTTCCTGGCGTTAGTTTTCTCGCATATGCGTGCATTAGTAACGACAAGATCAGCGCATGCCCTTCCAGCCACTCAGGGGCTGCAGCATTCACATTACTTACGAACAGGACATTACATCCCCACCCCATGGCAAGGACCGCCGCGGCTGTCTTGCTGAACACTTTGGCGCAAAGGAAAATCGAAATTGAAAATAACGACAGGTGCAGAAGAAGCTGAAAGCTCTGCAGTGTGTTAAACCAGTAATTGTTCGTGTCGTTCGGCACATAGATAGGATTGGAAAATGGAGGCAAAAATCGATGTGTGAGGATGTACAGAATTGCGGAGTATCCGGATGCGTGAATTAGGTCAGAAGATCCTAAAACTATCATCCTCAAATAGGTTGGATTGTCCGACTGGCCAATATTTATTGGGTAACTGAAATAGAAAATGACGTTAACAAGAAGTGCGAAGATCCCAGCTGTTAAGAGTATTCGGAGAGATCTGTTCTTCACAATTAACAGGTCCAACTATTTTCCGCTTTGGCTTCGTTGATTGTGATATCCGGACATGATTTCAAATCCCAAAAGCATTTTCAATGATTGAAACCCAGTATCCATCAAGGTTCCAGTCACATCTGCCTTCGAAATTATCCATACGGCTTTCTTAAGACCCTTTATTCATAATGCTTGCGCACCGTCTGGATTGGATTCGCAGCCGCTCATCATTTCCAATTCACAATGTCGGTAGCTTCCCCTTCGCCGCCTTCCTGACCGTCAGCGCCGTAGGAAACGACTTCAAAATCACCGTTTTGCCCGGGGAAACGATAGATGTACGGGCGGCCCCATGGATCCGGTGGAACGTCTTTGCGAAGGTACGGCCCATCCCAGTTCGATACATTGGGGGGCTTGACGCGAAGCGAAGCCAAGCCTTCCTCACTTGTCGGGTAACGGCCGACATCAAGACGGAAAAGGTCGAGAACGCTTTCGAATTCGGTGATCTGGACCTTTGCGGTGGTCTGGCGCGCCCGCTCGACGTTACGGAACAGGCGCTGCCCGACAAGTGTGGCGAACATTGCGATGATCACCATGACGACAAGGATCTCGATCAACGTCAAGCCAGCATTAGCGGGCGCAACCCTGCGAACCTTTGAACTGGGGGTCATATTAGAATCCGATCTCATTGATTGAAAAGATTGCCATAAGCATCGAAAGCACAACGGCGCCCACCAGGATACCCATGACAAGAATGATTGCCGGTTCGAAAACGGATGTTAACGCCTTCACCGAAGTCTTCACATCTTTTTCGTAGATGTCGGCGATCTGTAACAGCATGGAATCGAGCCTGCCCGTTTCTTCGCCCACCTCCACCAGGTGGACAGCCAATCCGGGAAAGACACCCGCGTCGCGCATCGGCTTGGATACGCCTTCGCCGCGCTTGGCCCCCGCCGCAATCTTCGAGATGGCTTCGGCAACAATCTGATTGTGCGCAATGTCCTGCACGATCCGCACGCCTGCAATCAGTGGAACCGCGCTGGCCGTAAGCGTACCCAGTGTCCGCGCAAAACGGGCAACCTCCACTTTCAGGAGCGTTGGACCAAGCATGGGCATTCTCAACTTCACTGCATCCCAAATCCAACTACCCTTCGCGGTTTTCACCCACGCTCTCGCCGCCGCAACAATGCCTGCAATCCCGCTCAGGATGACCCACCAGTACGCCTTCGTGAAGGTCGAAAGCCACAGCAGGAACAGTGTGCTTGCCGGGATCGTTGCTCCAATGTCCTCGAAAATCGACGCGAATTTCGGGATTACGAAGTACAAGAGAATGCCCACCGACACTCCACCAACCCCAGTCAGCAAACATGGATAGATCAACGACGCCGTCAGATAGCCGCGCAACTCGTCGGCGGAGCGCTCGAACTCCACGAGACGTAAAAGAATGACGTCAAGAATGCCACCGGCCTCACCGGCCCGGATCATGTTCACGTAAAGGCGCGTAAAGTACTTCGGATGCGCTGAGAGCGCCTCTGCGAGAGACTTTCCACCCTTGATCTGGCTGAGGACATCTTGAATGACACGGCGGAGCGCCGGCTTCGCCGCTAGCTCTGCACTTATTGAGAGACTGCGGTCCAGCGGCAGGCCCGCGCGGACAAGAGTGGACAGTTCCTCGGTGAACATCAGGATGTCCTTGCGGGAGACGCGCTGGAATCGGATGGCCGGCAGAATCGACGCTCCGCGTTTGGAGGGCTCTTCAATGGATACAGGAATCAAGCCCATGCTTTGAAGACGAAAGGCCGCCGTGCGGCTGTCGGAGGCTTCAAGCCGGCCTTCAGCGGATTTGCCCTGGGTGTTTACCGCCTTGTAGACAAATATCGCCATACAAAAATCAGACTTCCTGAGTGACCCTCAAAATCTCGTCCGGGGTCGTGATTCCTGCCAAAACCTTGATCCAACCATCCTCCTTCAACGTGCGCATACCCGACTGGACGGCTTGGGCCTTTAATACATTCGAGTCCGACTTCGTAACCATCAGGCGGCGCATACCATCGTCAATATCCAGGAGTTCAAAAATGCCCAGGCGGCTCTCATACCCCGTGTTTCCGCAGTGAGAACAACCGTCGCCGCGCTGAATTTCAAAGAAGTCACCATCCGCTGGAAAGCCTGCTTCACGCAGCGCGGCCGCGGGAATCTTTACCGGGGCTTTGCACTCTTTGCAATTTACGCGGACAAGGCGCTGCGCCAAAATGCCGATCAACGACGACGCGAGCAGGTAGTCTTCAACCCCCATATCAACCAGGCGTGTGACGGCGCTGGGCGCGTCATTTGTATGCAGCGTGCTGAAAACCAGGTGACCGGTGAGGGCGGAGCGAATTGCAATTTCAGCGGTTTCCAGATCGCGGATTTCTCCGATCATGATGACGTCCGGATCCTGGCGCACAATATGCCGCAAGCCGGACGAGAACGTAAGCCCGATCTGGGGATTCGCCTGAATCTGGTTGATTCCATCCATCTGGTACTCGACCGGATCCTCGATGGTAATGATCTTCCGGTCCGGAATATTGATCCGTTTCAGGGCGCTGTACAAAGTCGTGCTCTTGCCACTGCCGGTCGGACCTGTAACCAGAAAGATGCCGTGAGGCTTCGAAGTCATCGCGCAGACTTTATCGTAGAGGTCTTCGGGAAACCCGAGCCTGCGCAGATCGATCAACGACGTATTTGATCGATCAAGAATACGCATGACCACGCTTTCTCCGTACATGGTAGGGAGCGTGGAAACGCGCAAGTCGATTTCCTTACCAAGCACCTTTAGCTTGATTCGACCATCCTGTGGCAGACGCCGTTCGGCGATATTCAATTTCGCCATCAGCTTGATGCGGGAAATAATCGCGGCGCGCAACTGGTTCGGTGGCGGCTCGACGTTGTGTAGCACGCCGTCGACCCGGTAGCGGAGGCGAAGGTCTTTCTCAAACGGCTCAACGTGGATATCACTGGCTTCCGATTCCACGGCACGCGAGATGATCAGGTTGACCATCCGGATTACCGGAACTTCCGACGCCAGGTCGCGCAGGTGCTCGATATTTTCGTCATCTCCGCCAAAACCTTCGCCCAGCGTCTCTATGAGTTTCTCGGTGGTGCTCTCCTCACCGCCATACAAGCGTTCGAGCTGCTCATGGATACTGGTCTCGTTTCCCAGAAATACCCGCGTTTCGTAACCCGTCCGCAACCGAACCGCCGACAAGGTTTCAAGATCGAGCGGATCGGCCATGACCATCGAAAGGACATTCCCGTCCAGATGCACGGGAACAGCGGAGAATGTACGGAGAAAACGGAAGGGAAGCCTGGTTTGGTCCACGGGCACGGCAGGATACTCGCCATCGAAGATCGGCACCTTGAGCTGCTCGCTGAGGACACTGAGAATGTCGCGTTCGGCCACATAGCCAAGATCGATTAGAATCCGGCCAAGTTTGTCGCGACGTTCCTGTTGCAGGGCTAACGCGTTGTTCAGCTCTTCCTCTGAAAGCATGCCGCGCTCTCGGAGGAGTTGTCCGAGCGGTTTCGTGTCGAGCGCCAGGAACGCCTTCATCAGAATTCTCGAACCTGTATCTGGGAGGAGACGGCGTCCTGCTTTCTTACACTGAAAATCAGTTGTGAAGGCAGATTGGGGACGTCCGCGGGATTCGTGTTCATTAGATGCACAATCACAGCCACGCTCTGAGTCGCACCCACGGAGTCCAGTCTGGGCACTCTTTGCTTCAGAAAGGCGGTGAGCATGGTCTGGATCTGCTGCCGCCTCTCGCCGACAACGGTGCGAAGCTCTTCGGGAGGGCGAGAAGCACTGAATGGATTCCGGGGGCGCTCAAGCGCGACTTCCACAGTAACGACCACGCCATACATATCAAGATACGTGGCCTTGGCAGACTGAAGGATCAGGATGCCTGAGGCGCTGGCGATAAGGTCATTGACCTCACCCTGAAATTGAACTGCATCCTTTTTGACTTTGTCCAACCGTGTTGTTGTCTGAGACAAAGCAGGGATGGATACGAACAAGAGGCAAAGAGCGATTCTTAGTATCATTTTTCTAGTCTCGAGTCTCCGCCCGCTGTGCGAGAAGCTGGATGGATGTAGCGTTCTCAAACGTGTCCTTCTGTAGAGCTCGCTGGAAATCGTCGTAGTAGGCAAGTTCTGCCTTCACTCTTTGAAGTTCCTTACCGGTGGATACGTCTCTCCTGTTGAACTCCCCCACGACCCATTTGCGTTCCGATTCTCGAATCTCGCGAATGATTCTGTCGTAATCAATCGGCTGGGCGAGCGGAACCTGTGCCACAGGCTGTTGCACTGCAATTTGCGCTGGAACCACAAGCTGCTGCATCTGCATCGGCGCCAGCATGACTACCGCTAAAGAAACGGCCGCAGAAGCGGCCATGGGAGCCAGCCAGCGAACAAGCCAACCGGGAGCAAAAGACCGGGGTTTTTCAAAGCCGAAGACGATTTGACGTGGCGGTTCGGCGTCAGGCAAAGCTTTCAGGGCATGGTGAGTCCGCTCGAACTCCTCCAATTGCGCCTGGCAACTATGGCACGCAACCAGGTGAGATCGACTTTCGGCCATTTCCGCGGCTGAAAGCTCACCATAAAAGAACTCTGCCAATTTTTCGTTCACATGTGACATTGCATACCTCCCAACAGCGTCGGGCCCATCGTATAGCCCATGGATTGTGCGCGGCCATAAGCGAAACGTGAGTCGTTTTCAGTCTGCCTGTGGGCGCGGGGCTTTAGCCCCGTGCCATGATCAAACAGAAATTCTCTGGAACTTTG
>CAMAWS010000241.1 GCA_945861845.1 Candidatus Sulfopaludibacter sp. SbA3
AACCCCGGCGCCACCAACGCTCCTGTAACGGCCTTGAACAATGCAAATTTCGGCCGGATTCTGTCTGC
The DNA here is from genome assembly GCA_945861845.1 of Candidatus Sulfopaludibacter sp. SbA3. Lineage (GTDB taxonomy): Bacteria > Acidobacteriota > Terriglobia > 20CM-2-55-15 > 20CM-2-55-15 > CAMBFR01. Next base: position 69 of record CAMAWS010000241.1, read on the forward strand.
AGGCGATCCGCGAATCATGCAGATCGCCCTCAAGTATGTGTTTTAGGCGAGGAAGAGACGACAGGCACGAGCGTGCGTATATCGGATAAATGGGTAAGGAGTATCAACTATGCCAATCTACGAATACCAATGTCGTGCGTGCGGTAACCAGTTTGAGTACCTGGTTCTCCCCTCGACGCCCGATGCCGCATGCCCATCGTGTCAAAGCCGGGAACTGGAACAACTTCTGTCTCTGTTCGGCACGACCACAGACCACGCACAGCGGTCGTTCAGGAACGACATGAGCAAGAACAGGAAGGAATTCCAGGGCGACCGGGCCCAGACGGAGCAGCGGATCCGGAACGAGGATTAACCACAATGTCGTGCGGGAAGAAAAATATCCCGCACTGCCAATGCAACACTGCAATTCAGCGGCCGGCGCCGCAGTATCCGCCAATGAGTTTCAGCACCGGTACTGAGGAAGGTTTGCACAGTAGTGGTGGCGTGTGGAATACTTCGGCACAAGCCAATGACCTTTGTGAGGAGTCGATGAGATTAAATATGCCTATTAAACGTTTCAGCTCAGCCCTGGTACTTTTCGGGCTGGCAATTGCATCTTTGATAACTACCACGATAACGACAGCCCGCGCGCAGCAGGCGCCCGCGCCAGCGCAAGGGCAGACGAATGCATCAGTTGCTGTGAACCTGACGGCGACGTCCGCGAACGTCAGCCAACCCGGCAACCCGGTCAGGATAAATGTGCTCCGGTGGTCCACTGATGCGGAACGCAATCAATTTGTCGCTTCAATGAATCCTCCCGCACCGGCGCCTGCTCAAGCGGCAGGCGCTGCTGGAGACCGCGGGGGTGCACCCCGGGGAGGCCGCGGCGGCGCAGGGCGAGGAGGTCGTGGCGATGCTGCTGCTCCCGCCCCCTTTGATCCCATTGTTTCCCTTACGGGAGCGATCGGCAAGGCGCCAACGGTTGGATACCTTTGGACAAACGAAGTCGCCGGATATTCGATCCGGTACGCGTACCGGACTTCCCTGCCGGATGGGGGCGAACGCATCATCCTCGCGACCGATCGCCGCCTGGGAGGGTTTGGAGGGGCATGGAAACCGCTGGCGCCAACTCAGACGGAGTACCCGTTCACGATTATCGAAATGCGGCTGAACCCCCGTGGGCAGGGGGAAGGCAAGACGTCCCTCACAACCAAGGTAATCGTCGACAGCGGCGCTGGCACACTCGCCCTGGATAACTACGCGGCAGCGCCGGCGATACTTGCGAGCGTCAAGCGGTAACGTCCCGGCTCAGACATGGAGATTCGAAATTCGAAATCCTAAGAACCAATGTGGGGTTTCGAATTTCGGAGCTCCAGCCACTTCCTCAACTCATTCAGCAGTTTGAGATCAAGCCACCCCGCAGCACCGAAATCAGAACTGGAAACGCATCCCGACTTCAATTTCCCGCGGATCGCCAGCGGTCGTGGACCTGCCAAAATTGGGGGATGTCATGACGCCGGACGGTGGCCCGTAATTCGGTCGATTGAAGGCATTCGTCATGTTGACGAATACATTCACATTTGTCCGCGTTGAGTTTCCTGGTTGCGCGGCCCCGAAAAAAAACGCTTTCGAAATATTGAAATTGAACAAAAGGGAACCGGGTCCATGCGCGCTGTTTCGAGCGACTCCCGGCGGACGATCGTTGACCGACGTGTCCTGGTTGTCATCCTTGCCGGTCAATATGGTGTACAGCGATCCGTTTCTCACGTTCATCGTGTTGGTCAAAAAGATTCCGAACGGAAGCTGCGCATTCACGGTGGTGGTGACCTGATGCCGCGGTGTGAAGATCATGGTCCAGTCCGCTCGCAGGTCGTAATTGTCGGCATTCAAGCCGTCCGGACCGTAGCCGCCAATTGTGCTCGCGTTGCCGTAGTTGCTGGCGGGTGTTGCATCCAACCAACTCCAGGCGTTGCTGTAGTTCGCCGTGACCGTAAAAATACTGAATCGTTGCCTGACATTGAAACGCCACGCCTGCGCGAACTCCGAGCCCGACGGTTCGAGATTGATAATATTGCCCCGGTCCGGAAACGGGCGGACGCATGTTGCCGCACTTTGGCCCGCCTTGCATGACGCAGGCACGGGCGACGTGATATCCATCGGCGCGTTTATATTTCGTGGACGCGGACGATGAACCTCGCGATTCCGGTCATAAGATGCGCTGACGAAAAGGTTACTGAAGAACGTTCGCTCAACTGAAATCCCGGTAACAATGCTGTATGGCGTGACGAGATTCGGGTCCGTGACTCGCACCGATGGCCGGGCATTTCGAATGGTTCCGGTCTGGAACGGATCCGGGTACGAGGGACTGTCGATGACGATTTCATACTGCCACTCGCCGTTACGGCGGATCTGATTCTCCAGAACGTCGAAAGGCATTCGCTGGTGGAAAATCCCTCCGCCTCCCCGAATCACGGTCGCCCGGCCAATGCCGTAGGCAAATCCAATTCTCGGGGCGATATTATTGTGGTCTTTGATATTGGTTTGAATCTCGTAGCGCACACCTGCCATGAGCGTAAATCGCGGCGTGAGCTTGATGTCGTTTTGTTCGAAGAAGGCCACCTCCCACTGGTTGAATTCCAGGCTGGGGTTGCCGCGCCCGACGCGATAATTGATTGGCAGGCCCTGCCGATACGCATCCAAACCCGAAAACGTGAACGTGCCGATGAAGTTGTTTTCGGAGATCGAACTGTTCTTCTGATACATGACGCTCAAGCCCGCCTTCAGCGTTAACGTTTCACCAAGACGGGAGTACAAATTACTGAACTCATAGGTGCGCCCTGTATTCTCAACGTGGTTCTGGGCGCCGCCGGTCGAGAATGCGTCGGTAACGTTAATCTGAAGCCCTTGAGTGCCGGGCTTCGTTTCGTCGGTGTTCCCGCCGAGGTTGAATCTTGTTTCATACAAGTTTCTCGCTGACAGTGACGAGAACTGCTTCAGTTCGATATTCCAGGTGTTTTGCCTTGAACCGTACGCACGGTCCGGCATGATGAAGCCGCCGACCCCTTGATTCTTGCGGACATTCGTGGAGTAACCGCCGTTGAAGCTCAGCGACGTCGAGTCCGAAAGCTGATACGTGTTCCCTGCCGTTAGCGAACGCGCGGTAGTCGGCTTCGTGATACCGAGTGCAAATATGCTGTCGGGTAGTGTGGCACGAATGGTATCGACGTTTTCCGCTTCGATCTGATTGAAACCGAGAGTCGTGGTCATGCGGCGTGGGACCAAAGGCCCACTTACATTGAAACTGATCTGGCGCTCCTGGTAAGGGGGTTTGTTCAGGACAAAACGTCTTCCGGCATTCAATGCGTCGTCCTTGAGCAGGAACTGCGCGTTCCCATGCCATGCTCCAACGCCGCCGCGCGGGATCACTTCCGTAACGTCTCTCGCAACAGCGCGCCTGCCGCCGCCGGAATTGCGGTAGCCGCCATCTTCGCTGGTGAACGCGTTATTGTTGATCCGAACGTACTGGGTTTGATTCCGCTGTTGCGGTCTCTCCGCGGTTCCGGGGCTATTCGCGGACCCTCCCTCGGCGGCTTCCCTGTAACGGCTCCATGCCGCAATTTGCTGTGGATTCAGATAATCCTGAAGCCGAGCGAGAAACTCGTTCCGCATCCATTCAATGGCGGAGCGGAGCCGATCGGCATCCTGACCCTGCGTTGGACCCGCTGCGAAGTTCATCAGTCCGCCGAACAGGTCTTCGGAAGCCTTGCGGCGATCTTCCATCATCAGGACTATCGCCTTCTCCTGGTCGTCGGTGAATGGAACCTGCGCCTCCGACAAAGCCTGCTTCACCTGGTCCTTCAACTGCGCCAGGGGATTAGCGGCCGTGGCGGGCTGGTCCTGCCCAGACAGTGGGGCGATAAACAAGAATAGGGCCACGGCGACATGGCTGGCTCTCACGGTTGCCTCCGGCGAAAGATTACTTTGGCCCGCATCTTATACCAATAGGACGATTACCGTTCACATTTGACATTGCTTCCAAGCGGTAGTACGTTGACGCTACTTTTCAGCCGTTCCAGAATTGACCGGCGATCCATATGGCGGACTTAGTGAGGATTGATCACCATCTGACATACCCTCTTTTTCACTGCGGCATCCAGCTATACGGATACTCAGGAACGGGCATCGCTCATTCAGACAGGCTGCTGTCTTATGAACAAATAGAAAGGTACTCCGCTGCTCAGGAGTGAATTTACGTGGGACGTACAAAAGTTAAGAGTGGGAGGAAATTCATGCTCAAAAAACACATTTTGGTGGCAATGTTCGTGCTCCTCATTCCGATCGCGGTGCTCGCCCAGACCAGCGCAGCCGTGGGTGGGACCGTCGGCGATGCGACGGGCGCGGTAATCCCCGGCGTGGAGGTGACTTCACGGAACGTGAATACGGGAATTGAAACCGTACAACTAACCAACGAGAGCGGGGCTTACAATTTTGCCAGCCTCCAGCCTGGAGAATACACGTTCAGAGCTACACTCCCGGGCTTTCAAACGCAGACCTTCCAGAACATTACGCTAAGCCAGGGGCAGCAGGTCCGGTTGAATTTCGCGCTTCAGGTAGCCTCGGTGGGTCAGATCGTAGAGGTGGTCACGGATGCCGATGTGAGCCTGGCGACGACATCGGCCTCGGTCGGCGACGTGATTCCGGAAGTCGAAGTGCGGAGTCTGCCGCTGGGGGCCGTCCGCGATGTTCTTCAATTGATTTCGGGGACACCCGGAACGGGCCCGGAGCGAAGCTTCGCCGGCCAGGGGATCCGCGCGGTGAACATTACCCGGGATGGCGTTACGATAAACGATACGCGCTATGGCGTGGGTAACGACTTTCAGGGTCAGAACGCCACCTACGTGAGTCCCGACCTTGTGGAAGAGGTGCAGATCGTCACAGCCGCCGCCGATGCGGAAGCGGCAAACGGTTCCGCGCAGGTGCGGTTGCAGACCCGATCGGGAACCAACGATATCCACGGAGCCCTGTTCTACACGAACAACAACTCGGCCTTGAATGCGAAGGACTGGTTCGACAACCTGAAGGGCGCGCCGAAGTCCTATGTCAACCGGAACCAGTACGGCGGGCGCGTGGCCGGTCCTATTATCAAGAACAAGGCTTTCTTTTTCGTGCTCATCGACAACCAGCAGTACCTGACAAAGCAAACCTTCGTGACCAACGTGTTTACCGATCAGGCGCGGCAGGGAAATTTCCGGTATATCCCCGGACAACGGAACGCCAGCTCCCAGGCGGCGCGCCCCAGCGTCGATCTGGCCGGCAATCCCCTGGGTCCGGTGACCAGCTTCAACCTGTTCTCCGATGTCAGGGATCCGTTCCGTACAGGCATGACGACCGTTCCTTACTGGAGGGATCTCCTCACCAAGTACATGCCGCCGGCGAATGACTTCACGGTTGGCGACGGGCTGAACATCGCCGGTCATCGCTGGAACCGCCGCATTGCGGGCAATCCCGGGGGGAACAGTGTCGGCAACGACAATAACAGGCAACAACTGAACGCGAGGGTGGATTACCAGCTCAGCAGCGACAACAGGCTGTCGTTCTCGATGAGCAGGGAACAAGATGATGCCGTGCAGATTAGGCTGTGGCCAACCGGATTAGACGGTACGTCGTCCTATTTTCCTCACGTTTATACGACCCAGTGGACATCGGTCATTTCACCGGCTGTGCTGAATGAATTCCGTATTGGCCGGATCCAGAGCGGCTTCCACCAGCGGTCGCCGTTCCAGTTGGATTGTTGCAACGGCCAAACCTC
>CAMAWS010000242.1 GCA_945861845.1 Candidatus Sulfopaludibacter sp. SbA3
CCAAGCCGGCAGCGTCGTCGCCGGAACTGTTAATGCGCAAGCCAGACGTCAAGCGGCCGAGGGTCTTCTCGAGACCCGCGTTGGTGCGTTCCAACTGGGACTGCGCGTTCATGGATGCCAGGTTCGTGTTTACTGAGAAACTCATTGAATTATCCTCCGTGAAATTTTAGTGGCTGACATCATGTCAGCATCAATTTTGATTTGCTCCTCTTGGAGCAGCCGGTCCACATTGAACCAACAGCCTGTTTATCGTGGAATCGCTCTCCAGGCATTAGCGGTATTTTGGGGAGCCCACCATTCTTTGGCCTGTAAGTTGCCTTATCCCACTCCGGTTATGGGTATCTCACTGTGCATGATCGTTAAGAATGAAGAAGATTGGATCGAAGGCGCCATCCAGAGTGTCAGATCTATAGTTGATGAAGTCATAATTGCCGACACCGGCTGTACCGACTCCACCCTCGATCGAATCCGCCAATTTGATCCTAAAATCATCAACTTCCCCTGGACAGACCATTTTGCCGATGCCAGAAATGCGACACTTGCCCAGGCCCGGCAGCCCTGGATCCTTGTTTTGGATGCCGACGAGAGGCTGGCGTCCCAAGACCTTATAAAGGTGGTTGAAGCGACCCAAACGGATAAAGCCGGCTACCACCTGACCCAACGGAACTACGTCTTCGGAAATCAGGTCTTCGGCTGGACCCCAAACAAGGGCGAATACGAAGAAGGCCGTTCCTACCCCGGTTGGGTGGACAATCCTCTTATCCGCCTATTTCGTAATTCTCCCCGTATTCAGTTTCATGGCGCCGTGCACGAGATCGTCGATCCGGGCCGCCTTGATAGAAAACTGAAGTTCGGATCGATCCCTGCAGTCATTCATCATTACGGAAAAGTTCGAGGCGAAGAGAAAGTTGTCGAGAAGCAGCATTTCTATCTTTCACTCGGCCTCAAAAAAATTGGAGAAGATCCGTCGAACGCGAAGGCGCATTTCGACCTCGGCATTCAGTACCAGGAACTGGGTCGTCACGCCGAAGCCTCCGGATGCTTCGAACGGGCTTTCTCAATGACGAAACTCCCGCTCGCCCTTCTCTACCAGGCGATCTCCGAAAAGCACCTGCGCAATTACCCGATTGCCGCCGGATTGTTGCGGCGTGCGCGAAGCCTTGGACTCGATACGTTCGATGTTCATCTCGAGCTTGGTAACGTGCACCTCGCCGAAGGACAGCTTGAGCAGGCGCGCGATGAATACCAGGAGTGCCTCAAACTGAGCCCGAAAAATCCTGTCGCGGCATTTAATTGCGGATTGGTCCATCGGAAGACCGGCGATGTTTCCGGCGCGGAGACCTGGTACAGGAAGGCCCTCGAACTCGATCCCGCATTTCGCCATGCCGCCGTGGAACTGGCAACGCTTTACGACCAGACGGGCAGGTTCGAAGACGCGGTCCGTGTCCTCAAGCCGCTCGTGGCGCGCGAGCCCGAATGCCGCGAGGCGCGCCTGAGCCTTGCGAAAGCGTACATACAGATGAATAGCACCGATGGAGCGATTGAAGTACTCCGCGCACATGTCGAAAAGGACGCGGTGGGTCTTTCGCTGCTTGGCGCGGCCCTTCTCCAGAAGAATCAACTCGAGGAATCGTGCAGATGCCTTGAGACTGCGCTCAGGCATGACCGCACCCTGATCGATGCGCGCATTAACCTTTCGCGGGCTTATGCCCTGCGGGGCGATCACGCCCGGGCAGAACGTTACAGGCTGTCGGTGGGAGCATGAAGATCGCAATTTACAACCACGGTATTCCTTTCAACGGAGAAACACCCCTGCACCAACCCCTGGGTGGCAGCGAAAGCGGCATCATCTATATGGCTCGCGAGCTGGCGCGCTGCGGGCATGCCGTCCAGGTTTACGCGAACTGCGCAGAGTCCGCGGCGCCCGGCGTATACGACAACGTTCACTACATCCATTACCACGAATTCTTCACGCAATTCCCATCCTCGCCCTGGGATGTCGTGATTTCGTTCCGGTCTTTCGAGCCATTTCTTTTAGGACGAGTTGCGCCACGAACCATCTACTGGACCGGCGATGCCTTCAACCAGCCGTCCCTCGCCAATTTCCAGCACAAGTCGCTGCAGGACAACATCGACCTGATTTTTTGCGTGAGCAATTGGCACCGTGAGACGTTTATCGATCGATTCCAGTTGCCAGCGGAAAAGGTGGTCGCCACCCGCAACGGATTTGCGAAACACCTGGTGAAAAGCGGCGGCAACCGCGATTGGCGCCGGGGCGCCTATACCAGTACTCCCTTTCGAGGCCTTGGGATCCTCCTGGCCATGTTTCCCGAATTGCGTGAAAATTTTCCCGACTTCAAGCTGGAAGTCTTCAGCAGCATGAAGGTCTACGGTTGGGACGCAGCCACCGATCGCAAAGAATTTGGGAACCTGTACGAGGCGGCCGGGCAGCCAGGCGTCCAGTGGCACGGCAGCGTGGCCCAGCCGGTGCTGATGGAGCATCTTGCCGAGTGCGGCTTCTTTCTATATCCCAACACATTCGACGAGACCTCTTGTATTGCCGCCATCGAAGCGCAGGCGTCGGGATGTGTGCCTGTCACCAGCGCCCGTGCAGCGTTGAAAGAAACCGTCGAGCACGAAAGAACAGGAATATGCATTAAGCATGAGCCGGAATCGCCGGAATACCGGCGTGAGTTCGTGGAGGCAGTTCGTACGTTGGTCCGTAACCCGGAGCGCATGCAGGCTCTTTCGCACGCCGCCCGCGAACGGGCGTTCCGTCTTTACACATGGGAAGCAATAGCCCGCGAGTGGACCGCCATTTTTGCGGATATGCCTGCCCGTCCGGTCGTCGCCCGGTGGTCCGGTCCCCTGGGACTTTTGCAAAAGACGCATGCCTATATCGAGAAAGGTAACGTAAGTGCTGCTAAGCGGGTCCTGAGGGCTCTGGATGAGACCCCGTTTTTGCAGAATGAAGTTGAAACGATTAAAGGGAGATTGAACACATGGATGTGACCGTCAACGAGAAACCATTAAACGTACCGCAGGAACTGGCTACATGGGGCGAAGTCCTTGACTGGGTTGAAACTGACCATTTGAAACCAGGTCAATGCATCACGCGAGTCTTCCTGGGATCCGAAGAAGCGATCCACTACCGAAATCAGACTGTGTGCGCCACGGAGCTGAAAGCTGTCGGCGAAATCCACATCGAGAGTGGGGATTTTGACACTGTCGTATGCGAATCCCTGGCAGAACTGGACACGGAGCTTCGGCGGGCGCAGGGCTCCGTCGAGGAAATCATCCGGTTGTTGGAAAACCGGCACCCGGAGGAGGCATATACCCATCTCGCACAGCTTCTTGACGGCATCCGAATCTTTTTCAGTGTTTTTTCGGAGGATCTGGGATGGGCCGAGGTGGAAGCAGGCTATCAGAGGGAAGCAGTTTCTACTTCATTGGAAAACGCCCTGACGGAGCTGATCGCGGCACAGGAAAACGGCTTCTGGGTTTCCATCTGCGACGTGCTCGCGTACGAAATCACTCCAATCCTCGAGGGATGGCAGAAACTTGTTGAGAAGACACGTGTTCGAATCAACTGAATCTCGAGGCTCGAATAACGAAAAGCGGGTTGGGATCGTCGTTGACGCCGGTCCGGCGATTGGCTACGGCCATGCCGTTCGTTGCCTCAGGCTGGCAAAGGCGCTTGAGCCGATTGCGGCAGTCTCGTTTTATGCGATGTCGGCGCCGTGCCATCAATTCCTGTCTTCCAATTCGACATTCGATATTCGAAGTGCGAATCTTGATTCCCTTCCGCCCCTCGTCATAACCGACCTGCGGGAGCCCCACGGCATAAGCGCGCGCATTCATCGCCAGGGGTCACGACACCTGAGCATTCATGACCTGGGCCTGGCCCAGTGCCAGTCGGATGTCGCCATTGACGGCAGCGTGATGAGGCTGTTCCCTTATCTTAAGGATAGCGGCCGGGAGCTTTTCGTCGGCCCGCAGTACATGATCACGCGCATGCCGGTCGAGCGACGTGAACTTCGAGACACCGTGTTGATTACTCTTGGCGGAGGAGTAACCGCCGAATTCATCGACCACATTGTGGATTCAATTTCGGTCCTGGGTCTGAGTGTTGTTACGACACGCGGGTTCTCTTCAGGCTCGCCGTTGGATGAAACTGAGCTTGAGTCCGCGATCGCTACATGCCGGTTTGCGATTTCCAGCGCCGGCACGTCCATTTACGATTTACTCGCGTCGGGTGTACCGACGATCGCAGTGGCTTTCGATACGCTTCAACTCCGGACGGCGGATGCCTTCCAGGAGATGGGCGCTGTCCTGTCCGCTGGCCTGTTCCATCGTCTTTCGCCCGGCGCATTGCTGGGCTGCTGCAAAGAAGTACTTTCAAACCAGCCGCTTATTCATCGGCTGAGCCACGCCGGCCGACTGCTTGTTGACGGCAAGGGATTGTCGAGGGTGGCAGAGATTGCAAGGAGGCAACTATGGCTGACAAATCAAACGAAAACTTATATGGCCTGCTGAAGGAGGATCCAAACCGGATCTACGTTATTGCCGAAGCAGGTCTAAACCACGGAGGATCCAAGGAACGGGCTCTCGCGCTCGTGCGTGCCGCAAAATGGGCAGGCGCCGATGCCGTGAAATTCCAGACCTTCCGTGCGGATCGCCTGGCATCGACACGCCCGGCGGCTTTGGCCCACACGAAGGATCAGCCAAACCTGCAGGAGCTCTTCAAGAAGCTCGAACTGCCCTACGACGCTTTCCGAGCGTTGAACAAGGAGGCGCAACGCCTGGGAATCGAGTTCCTCTCGACTCCTTTCGACGAAGAGAGCGCCGATTTCCTCGACGGCCTCGGCGTCTGCGCATTCAAGATCGCCTCCGGCGACATCACGCACCGGCCCCTTATCGAGCATGTGAGCCGCAAGGGCAAAGGAAACACGCCGAACACGTCAATCATGAACGCTGGCTGGTGTCGTACGCGGATTTCATAACTCTGCTGTTCGCATTCTTTGTCGTCATGTTTGCGGCGTCCAACGAGGATTCGAAGAAGGCAGGCCAGGTGGCCAAGTCCGTTCAGGGCGCATTCCAGGAACTTGCCATGTTTTCGCCTTCCGGCAAAGCCGTGCCGCTTTTCGATGGCAGCGTCTCTACCGATTCAAAAGGCGTTATCGATGCCGCGGCGGGCAGCATGATCGAACAGGAATTCGTCGGACCTAAACAACGTCCTGGCGGCCCGGAGGGCAACGGCTCTCGTGCGATGAGCGCTGTCAAAGCTGAGCTGGAAGAGAAGCTCGAAGTCGAACTCGGCGAAGGCAAAGTCCGAGTGACAGAAGACGAGCGTGGCGTGGTCGTCAGCCTCGCCGAGGCGGGGTTCTTCGGTCCCGGTTCCGCAGTGGTGGAGAGCAAGGCCCTTCCCACAATCGACCGCATCGCCGGTATTGTGAGGGCTCTGCCAGACAACCTCCGCGTTGAAGGTCACACCGACAACATTCCTATTCGAACCGCGCAGTTTCCTTCAAATTGGGAACTCTCGACCGCGCGTGCGACAACCGTGCTGCAGTACTTGATTGCAAATTCAGGCATTCCGCCTCAACGGCTGTCCGCTGTGGGTTATGGCGAGTACCGTCCCGTATCGGATAACTCCGCCCCTGCAGGCCGTGCTGCGAACCGCCGCGTGGACCTGGTGATTCTGGGAGCCGCCGCGCTGAAACTGGAACCTAAGTAGGGGGACAGTGACCTGTGGGCGCGGGGCTTCAGCCCAGTGCCAGGCTCCAACAAGAACTTTTCCTTTTGAACTTTGCACGGGGCTGAAGCCCC
>CAMAWS010000243.1 GCA_945861845.1 Candidatus Sulfopaludibacter sp. SbA3
CGGGTGATGGCGAGCGCGTCTGCTGGAACGTCGTGGGTAATGGAAGAACCGGCAGCCACGTAAGCTCCCTTGCCGATTCGCACCGGTGCGATCAACTGCGAGTCGGTTCCGATAAAGGCACCGTCCTCTATAAAGGTGGGATGCTTCTGGTGCCCGTCGAAGTTACAGGTAATGACGCCGGCTCCGATGTTGACGTCCTTGCCAATGGTGGCGTCACCCAGGTACGCAAGATGCTGCGCCTTCGTTCCATCGCCCAGGCTCGATTTCTTGATCTCGACGAAATTCCCGATCTTGTTTCCATCTCCGACAGCCGCGCCCATTCGCAAGTGCGCAAACGGCCCGACCGAAGTATCTTCGCCCACCGAGCTGTCGGCAATGACGCACCCTTCGAGCACCGTGACTCGAGAGCCAATGCGCGAGTTCGAAATTCGCGTGTACGAGTGAATCGTCGCTTCTTCGCCAATGAAGCTCGTTCCATAGATCTGCACGGAAGGATAGATCACCGAGTCCATCCCGATCTGCACGTCATCATCGATGAACGTGCTGTCCGGATCGACAATGGTGACGCCTTCAGCCATCAATGACTCGCACTTCCGCCGGCGCATGATGCAATCCACCGCCGCCAGTTCCTGCCGTGTGTTGATACCGGCGATCTCTGCCGGATCCGGAGCCTTCCATGCCGCCACCTTCAGTCCCTGGCTTGCCATGATCCCGATAACGTCGGTGATGTAATACTCACTTTGCGCGTTCTTGTTTCGAATTTTCGCCAGGGCTTCAAAAAGAACGGCAGAGGAAAACAGGTAGATCCCCGAATTGATTTCATTGATCTGCAGTATTTCGGGAGACGCGTCGCGATGCTCGACGATCGAATCGATTTCGTTGTCGTTTCTCCTGACGATCCTTCCGTAACCGGCCGGGTCGGGTACGTCCGCTGTCAGCACCGACGCGCGATATCGGCCCGCCCGGTGGAACTTCACGAATGCTTCGAGGGTGCTCGAGCGAATCAGCGTCACGTCGCCCGGCAAAACGAGGAGATCGCCCTTGAACCCGGTAAAGCTATCGCGCGCTACAGTTGCGGCATGTCCGGTGCCCAGTTGTTCCTTCTGTTCGACGAAACTGGCCCCGCTCATCGATTCCTTCACCTTGTCGGCCTGGTAACCGACAACGATGCACACATCGGGGGTAACCGATCGAGCGGCGCGCACGACGTGTTCGAGCAGCGTACGGCCTCCCGCCTTGTGAAGGACTTTGGCTTTACGGGATTTCATGCGGGTGCCTTTACCCGCGGCAAGAATCAGGCTTCTAAGATTCTCTTCCACAAAATTCTCACAGTCCCGCCATTTCGAACACGGAGCGCGCAAGGCGGTCCGGGTCGTGACGAATGGCTCCGTCTTCCGCAAGCAGATCGCGTTCAGTCAGGTTGAGGCCCATTGCTTCGAGCCGCTGACGATCAATTTCGACCAGATCAGCTTCCTCCGCGATGTACTTCTTAAGGATGTCGCCTGATGGCGGCCTGTTATTCAGCAGGATGTGCGGAAACAAAGGCCCGCCGCAATGCTCATTGAGCGCGTGTACATGGTCCGCAACCGAATAGTGATCGGTCTCGCCTGGCTGCGTCATGATGTTCTGGATGTAGATCCTGGTCGCATTCGATGCCCTTACCGAATCGATGACCTCTTTGACGAGCATATTGGGAATCAGGCTCGTATACAACGAACCCGGGCCGATAGTAATGATATCTGCCTCAGCGATCGCACTCAGGGCGCCCGGCAGGGGCGGGGCGTCGGGAGGATTCAGCTGAATCCTCCGGATGCGTTTTCTGGAAGCGGTGATCTGTGTCTCGCCCTCCACCACGCTGCCGTCCTCAAGTTCGCCGCGCAACGACACACTGGAATTAGTCGAAGGATAAATCACGCCTTTGATCGCAAGAACTTCCGACGTGTGCCGGACGGCTTCGGCAAAGTCGCCGGTAACGGAGGCCATGGCAGTCAGAAAAAGATTCCCGAAACTGTGATTGTGCAACCCTCCGTCGCTGGTGAATCGATAGCGGAACAGGCGGGACATCAGGCCCTCGTCTTCCGAAAGCGCGATCATGCAGTTGCGTATGTCCCCCGGAGGGAGCGCACCAAGTTCTTCGCGCAATCGGCCCGAGCTTCCTCCGTCATCGGTGACTGTGACAATCACGGAAAGCCGGGCGGGCGTGTTCTTTAGACCACGTAACAGGGTGGCGAGCCCGGAGCCGCCACCAATCGACACTATGCGCGGCGTTGTTAGACTGACTGCCGTTCTAAGTCGCAACCTATCTCTCTGAAGGCGTCACTAACTGTTTGAAATCGGGATCCTCGGAAAGAGTTAAGAAGTCGTTGTCGCGCACGGCCTGAAAACGATTTTCCATCCGGTGCTGAATCGACTGCTTCAAATAGATCAGCGCCTGATCTCGATTGCCTTGCAGGGCATTAGCTGCCGCCAGGGCGTACAGCACGTGGTCCGCCTTGGGAGCGATTTTGAGCGCTTGTTGAAGATGTTGAATCGCAGATTGAAGTTCGCGGCGATTCAGGTCGCCAATGCCAACGTTGTAATGGTCATCCGCCGAGCGCAACACTTTCCGCCCATGCTCCTGCTTCTTGATCTCGCAGGCATGGATGAGGACCTTCGCGCGCCCCTGAATTTCCGACTCGTCAGAGTATTCATTGACGAGCTTTTCAAAGCATCGCCTCGCCCTGTCGTAATCCTCAGCGTGCATCAGCTTTAGACCTGCTTCATAAGCCTGCACGGCGCTGGCAAACTGCTTAGAGCGCACTCGCTCTACCGGCGGGGCATGTCGAGCGGGCGCGGCCTTCTTTGTGATTTTCTTTGTGGTCTTCTTGGCGATCGTATTGGCGATCTTCTTTGTGGACTTCTTCGGCGCAGGGGCAACGCGGGAAGCAACCTTTGACGGCGGTTTCGAACTTCGCCTGGCGGGTTTCGCGACCTTTGCTTTCGCCGGCTTTCGCACGGCAGACTTGGCCGGTTTCGCGGGTTTTGCCTTCAAAATAAGGGACTTAGCGGCTTTGGAAGGACGGGCCGCCACCTTGATTGACTTTGATTTTTCTTTTTTTTTCTTTGCCATCGGGTCCACTCGACTCAAGCGATAGAGAATGCGCCACTTATACTTCCTTGCTAACCCGAAGTCAAGCAGGGCCCAAGCCGGGTACAGGTCTAATTCGGGGCAGACCCCTCGATTCCCTGTTCTTGTGCGGCGAAAGTGTTGATTCGAAAATAGAGGACTCAGGGGTCTTTCCGCGAATCAGACCTATACCCCGATTCGAGCTGCCTGGACGGCATCTTGTATATGTGCTGCGGGGAATTTCTGACTAGAGCCGCTTCCGCACTCCGGCGGCTGCGGCGTATACATGGACTGGTTTTGGATCTAGTGGAGGAGTCTCACCCGTTGTCTTGGGTTCTTCTTCCAGAGAGTTGGGCAACTGTTCCATCCGCGTATGAATGGTGACATGTTTCGGCGCTTTGATGCCAAACCGCACACGACTGCGGCCGACTTCAAGAACCGTAATCTCGATGTCGTCAGCAATAATGATCTTCTGATCCTTCTTACGACTGATAATGAGCATTAAGCGCTACACCTCTCCTGCGAAGTACAACCACACTCCTGTAGAGAACGACTTGGTATCAAAAATACAACAGCGTTTTGGGCGACACTGTGCTACCTGACGCAGGAGAAGATTGGTGAGATTGTCTCTGTCTGCCCACGCGCCAAGTCTGGATTTCAGTCACTATTTCGCGGGGAGCCCTTCTATTTCTGTAAGTTTTCTGGCAGAATTGTGCCGCTTTACGGAACGGCCGGGCCGAAATAACACGATGCGAGAATTCACTTTCAGCTACGCATGATCAGATACCTGCTTTCAACGGCATGCCTGATCCTGTTTCTCTTCTGGCCAATCCAGGCTCAGGAATTCGCTTCATCGTTTTCACACGCAGGCTCGATAGCGGAGATTGTTCCCGAGCGTTTCTCGACTGCCGCGGAGAGTTCGTACCTTAATACCCTGACCAAGCGCGGGTTCAAACTGGAAACGCAGGGATTCCTCATCGAATCGCTCGATGGTGCAGCCATTTACGCCGACTACCAGAGCGATATGACCTTCAATCCTGCGTCGGTAATCAAGGTTGCAACAACGTTTGCCGCCCTGTCCCGATTCGGCCCCGATCGCAAGTTCCAGACGGCCTTTTACATGGATGGGGCTCTTAACAAGAAGACGCGTGTCCTCAAAGGCAATCTGATTCTGGCAGCCGAAGGCGATCCGAACCTCTCAGCGACCGACATCAAGCAATTGATCCGCCAGGTCGCTCGATCCGGAATTTCGCGTGTAACCGGAGATCTCATCGTTGTTGGGCCGCTGTCGTTTGCGAACTACTACACCCGCGACCGCGCAATGAAGAGGCTGGGTGTCGTCCTTAATACCGTTGGCGTACGCATCGTCGGCGCAAGAAGGATCGGCCGCGAAGTCAGTGGATCCCTGGTGGCAAGTCACATCTCTTCGACTCTTCGCGACATCGTTCTTTTCCAAAATGCCCATAGCAGCAATCCTATTGCGGAGCGGCTTGGGGAAACCCTGGGCGGGCCCAAAGCCGTAGAACAATTCCTGATTGAGCAGGTGGGGATTCCGCAGCCCGAGATTCTTATCAGCCACACCTCCGGTCTGGATGAGAACCGCATTACGCCCCGCAGCACCGTGCTGCTGTTCCGGGAACTGGTCGGATGGCTCGATGCGCACGACATGGCGCCTGAGGACGTTCTTCCAGTCGCTGGCGTCGATGATGGAACACTGAAAAGGCGTTTCTCTTCCGCCGATTACCGCGGTGGGATCGTTGCGAAGACCGGGTCGCTGCCCGGCACTGACGGAGGAGTGAGCACGCTTGCCGGTATCGTTTACACGAAGGACCACGGGCCGCTGGTGTTTTCGATATTCAATACGAGGGGATCCGTTCTGAGGTACAGACAGCTGCAGGACGTCTTCTTGAAGGCCGTCATCCAGGAATCGGGCGGCATTCCACTGACTAATGTGTCATTGCGTAAATCAAGTAATTAATTCCGAACCGCACCGACTGCGCCGCAGGCTGAAACGGCATCTCTCCACGATCCACCCATTCCCAGAACTCGCCAAAATCATTGTTCTGATTAGCAATCATGACGACGCGATCTTCGTCGTCCTTCATTGCCCAGAACTCCGCCCGGGTTGCGCCGGCAAATCGCGGATCGGCTCCGTCACCGCCATAGGGCAGCTGCATATCGAGAGTCTCAATGTCGTAGAAGGCGTGGAAAATTTCGTGCGAAACGTCGAGACGAACCATGTCGCGCTCGGGAAAAACCCTCTTCATCTGTCGTTGCAGGTTGATGAGGTCGCGCCCCCGGAAGTCGTCGTACATGACGAAGCCTCCGCGGTTGATATAGTTTCGCAGGCCGGCAACCTCTTTCTCGGTCAGAGCCATGAAGCCGGGCTCGGAAACATAGAGGAACGGGAACTGGAACACCTCAGGATCATCGAAACGAACGATCTTGAACGATTTCGGGCTCGTATTCACTCTCGTGACCTCCTGTACCATCGAGAGATAGAGATCCTCCGAGAACGGAAAGTCGTGATGCCAGGGCGCCTCACGCTGAAAATTCGCCGAGAGACTCATCGTGAACTCGACGCGCGCGAACGTGAATTCAGACGCCGGAACCGGAACATCCGAAATGGCGAGTGAAACGAAG